>JAZRMJ010000115.1:0-4386 GCA_045647445.1 Acutalibacteraceae bacterium
AACAACTATGCTACTGCCTTTAGCAAGATTAATGTCGTTTGTAATAACAATGCTCTCTTCAAGGGTTATACCTTTAAGAAGCTTTTCATCTTTTCTTGTTTTTTGCAGCTCGCTGACGTCAAATGCTGACCATAACGTTACTTTATGACCTTGTTTGCTAAATGAATTGGCTAATGCCATACCCCAGCTACCTGCTCCTAAAACTGAAATGTTAACCATGCTAATTCCCTATTTCTTTAAATTTATCGGCTTTTCTTCGCCTGACATCAATCGGCTAATATTTTGCTTATGCCTTATAATTACAAGGCAACCAATCATTAGACCCCATAGGGTGATATATAGTCTATCTAAAATAGGAAGACTCTCTGACATAAAAAAGGTCAGTATGATAAATTGAAGGGCACCCATTATTGAGCCGAGCGATACGATACGAGTTAATACTACAACAACTATAAATGCAAGCAGCACTGCTAAGGCAACCTGCCAATTAATGCAGAGCAACACACCAAGTGAGCTTGAAACAGCCTTTCCACCTTTGAATTGAAAAAACAGCGGAAATGAATGACCGATAAGAGCTGCAAATCCACAGTAGTACATAACTGTTTGTGGCTGAAGCATTATGTTGAGCTCTAAACCTTCGGAATAAGGAAGAATAAGCAGATATTTGCATAATAGCATAGCGATAATGCATTTAATCATATCACCTGCAAAGGTGATTAACCCTGCCTTAAGACCTAAAACTCTAAGAACGTTTGTTGCACCTGCATTACCACTACCATGCTGACGAACATCATCCTTTGAAGCGATTTTAGATATTATAACGCCAAACATGATGCTACCAAACAAGTAGCATATTACAACAGATACTGCACAAAGAATCATATATTGGGTCATTTATTTGCCATCCCCTCGTTCACGAATAATAAATCTAACGGGTGTTCCCTCTAAGCCAAAGGTTGATCTTATTTGATTCTCAATGTATCTCTGGTAAGAATAGTGGAACAAATCGGCTCTGTTACAGAAGCACACGAATGTTGGTGGTTTGGTAGACGGCTGAGTAATATAATAAATACGCAGCCTACGACCTTTATCGGTAGGTGGCTGAACTCTTGCAGTTGCATCAGCAAGAAGGTCATTAAGCATACCGGTGGTTATGCGCATTGTGTTTTGAGCATGAACAAATTTAATAAGTTCAAACAAGCGATCAAGCCGCTGGCCAGTCTTAGCCGAAATAAAGATGATGGGAGCATAGCTCATGAACGCAAAATCATTCATAAGGCTCTTTCGATAAGAATCCATAGTGCGGCCATCTTTTTCAACAGCATCCCACTTATTAACAGCTATGATGCATCCACAGCCTGCTTCTAGGGCAAGGCCTGCAACCTTTGAATCCTGCTCTGTAAAGCCTTCAACAGCATCAATCATAATAACGCAAACATCTGCCCTATCGACAGCCATTTTAGCTCTGAGATTAGAAAAATGCTCAATCGAGTCGGTTACTCTGCTCTTTCTGCGAAGGCCTGCAGTGTCTATAAAATTAAATTTGCCGTATTTGTTATCAACAAAGGTATCAATTGCATCTCTTGTTGTGCCTGCGATATTGCTGACAATAACACGGTTTTCGCCTGAAATAGCATTAACAAGCGATGATTTGCCAACATTAGGCTTGCCTATAACAGCAACTGCTATACGGTCATCCTCAGGCTCATCATCAAAATCGGTGATATAATCAAAGACTGCATCAAGCAAATCACCCGTACCATGGCCGTGAACGGATGAAACGGCAACAGGGTCACCTAGACCTAGATTATAAAACTCGTAGAATTCAGGTGGAATATCGCCTATTTTATCGCATTTGTTGACGCATAAAACAACCGGCTTGCCACTCTTTTGAAGCATTGCAGCAACCTCTTGATCGGTTGCAACAACACCACTTTTAAGGTCGGTAACAAGCACAATAACGTTAGCCGTATCAATAGCGATCTCAGCCTGACGACGCATTTGACTTAGAATAATATCATCGTTTTCAGGCTCAATACCACCCGTATCAATAAGCATTACAGCACGGTCACGCCACTCGCAATCGCCATAAATACGGTCACGGGTAACACCGGGAGTATCGTCAACAATTGATAGGCGTCTACCTATAAGTTTGTTAAACAAAGTCGATTTGCCAACGTTTGGGCGACCGACTATTGCAACTATCGGTTTAGACATACGATTCCTCTTTCATAAAATCATAAATCAAGAATTGCGTTGAGCAGCTCATAGCCATCATTCATAACCTGAACAACCTTTATGTTTAACTGCTCTTCAATATCAGCAACAGTTGTATCATCAAGCATCATATCGCCATCACTTCTAAACATTGAAACAGATAACAGCAATCTGTCGCCAAGATCTTTACCCTTGAGCTGAGATATTAAATCCTTGCCGGTAATCAGACCGGAAACAGTGATATCGTGACCAAAAAAGTCATTGATGATTTGGACAACGTTACAATCTATATTATGCCACTTTTGTTTGGCAATGTCAACCAGCTCAGTTAATAGTGGATAGGCTCCGACACCCGTAGCAATAGTGCATTTAGATGCACCGTTAAACTCATTGTTTGACTCTACTGCTTCTATAAACTCATCTTTAAGAAGTGAGCAGATACCTACTCCGTTATCAAGCTGGTCATAGTCGCCATAAAAATCCCCACTGGGCATAGACTTGCCAGCTTTAAGATAAAACTCATCTGATGCATAAACAATACGATGGCCGTGCTCTTTCAAGCATTTTTCAGCTACCTCTTCGATTATGTTAAGAGTTTTAAGAGCAGCCTCAGAGCAATAGCCCTCAACAGGCTCAAGACCATCTCGGAACTTAGTGAGTCCTACAGGCACGCAAGCGATGCTTGTAACAGATGGAAATAGAGCCGTCAGGTCATTGATACTGCGAATTAGCTCATCGCCGTCATTAACACCTGGGCAAAGAACAAGCTGGCAATTAATTTTAACGCCTGCTTCAGCAAGTCTATAAAGAATATCAAGTGACTTCCCTGCTGAGGGGTTTTTCATCATTTAAACGCGAAGCTCAGGATTGGTAGTATGAACCGAAACGTTTATGGGGCTAATATGCATTTTAATAATGCGATCGACCTCATGCTCGGTTATATTAGTCAGAGTAATGTAATTACCGAACAAGAATGACATGCGCGAATCATCATCTTTAAAATAAAGCGAATCACGCATTCCGGGTGGCATCTGGTCTATAAAGCAAAACATACACTTGTTTTTGCAAGCATGTTGCTTATCCATAAGATAGGTTTCAAAATATAGGCCAATATCATCATATTCTTGCTTTTTGATTACAGCCTTTTTAATTTTTGAGTCTCTCTCAAATTCAATAACAAGCTTAGTTTCGCCAATATAAAAACGATAATCGAGCACATCCTCAATAACATTGCCGTTTATGGTTAAAATATTATCCCCTACTTTTATTCCTTTTTTATAAGCAAGTGATTTTTTTGCCACTTCACACACCTTAACTGCCACTCACGTCACCTCTTTTTTTGTGCCATTAATAAACAAATATCCCCACCAAATATAGTGGGGATACTTACATCTAAAACTAAATCAAGCTTTTGTAGCGATGACCTGTCTGCCGTTGTAATAACCACAGCTGGTGCAAAGTCTATGCGGACGCCTGTACTCGCCGCACTGAGGGCATCTTACGAGCTCAGGAGCTTCCATCTTCCAAACGTTAGAGCGTCTTGTGTTCTTTCTGGCTTTAGATGTCTTTCTCTTCGGTACTGCCATCTTAAGTGCCTCCTTTTATATAATAGTTAATTTTTAATCAAGGAATTTAGATAGTGCATCTGCAAACGGATTAAACTCCCGACCCGAGCAAGCACATTCACCATCATTTAAATTAGCACCGCAGTTGCTGCACAAGCCTTTGCAATCGGGTTTGCAGAGATGCTTGGTTGGTAGCGAAAGCAACACATCGGTACGAACTAGCGATTCAACATCCAGCTCATAGTTTTCGACAACGATATAATCATCGCGCTCTTCATCGTTTAGTGAAGTAACTAAGGTGTAGAACATATCTACGCTGAATGTGTTGGCACTCTCGGTGCCACAGCGATCACACGGGGCTGTATACTCATAAACTGCGGTACCCTCAAAACTGACAGCACCAGCACGATTAAACACCCCACCGACAAACTTAATCGGTGACCTTAGCGGATAATAACCACTAACATCTGTATCGCTGAAATCGAAGCTAAGGTCTAAACTCTGACCTGAGCCATCGGTCACAAAAATTGAACGAAGCTCTATTTTCACAGAATTCACCCCATTCCGAACAAAGATTATTATATAATTACTCAAATATTTTGTC
>JAZRMJ010000116.1:0-14512 GCA_045647445.1 Acutalibacteraceae bacterium
GCTTGGCCTCCGACTTCTCAGCCCAGCAACGTTTATCTGAGCACCTCTAACGGTCTTTACATTTCAACCAACAACGGTAGCAACTTCACCCAGAAGAAGGGCTCTAACTATCCCGGCTATGCTCACCGTATCGAGGTTAGCCCTGCCGACCCCAACTACATGATTCTTTCTAACGACCAGCTCAAAGTTGAAGGCTGGTACTCTAACAGCCTCTACTACTCACAAGACGGTGGTAACAGCTGGACCCAGTCAAGCCGTGACTCCAGCGCTTCTATTATCCCCTACAACTGCCGCAGCGAGGTTATGAGCTGGCATCCCACCGATAAAAACGTAGTTCTCTCTCTCGGCGGCGACATGGTTATGCGCTCTACTAACGGTGGCAGAAACTTCTCTTGGTCTAACTCAGGCTACAACGGTGCATTCCACACCGCAGTTACCATCAACGTTAACAACCCCAACCTTATGGCTGTTTCTAACCAAGACTACAACGGCTTCTACTCTACCGATGCAGGCAACACCTGGAAATGCATTCAGTGGTATCAAAGTTGGGGTGGTTACACCTACGGTGCATACGCTGTTGATGAAAACACCGTTGTTACCATCAACCAGTATGATAGTCAGCGCTACATCTATTACACCAATGATGGTGGCAAGACCGTTCGCAACACAAACATTAACCCCAGCTGGGATTATAGCTGTGTAACCGGTGTGCCCGGCGATAACAACATCGTATTCTGCAATGAATATCGCTCAACCAACAAGGGTCAAAGCTGGACTAAGATGAACGGCTGTGTAGCAGTATTCGATTCTAACCCGAACAATGGCACCCTTTATGGTGTTAACTCAAACAAAAAGCCCGTCGTTTCAACCGATAAGGGCGTAACCTGGAGAGTTCTCTCTTCAGGCTACAGCGCTGGCGTTCACGATATGGAATATGATCAAAATGGCGATCGCCTGCTCATCTCTAACGAGAGCTCTGTTATCTACACCGTTAACTGCTCAACCGGTAGCGTTGGCAGCATCAACGTTAACTACACCGACTGCAAGGGCTGGAACATTATCATTCGCTCTATCGAGGTTGACCCCACCAACTCAAACCGTATCTATGTAGGTAACGCTCGCCACACCTACGCCAGTGACGTTGGCGTGCTCGTAACCGAAAACGGTGGTTCAAGCTGGACTAACCTTGCTTCAACCGTTAACAACATCTATTACGGTGCTAACGGTGGTCGAGAGGCTGACCACATGGTTATTAACCCTGTAACTCGCACCCTCTATGTTACCAGCATGTGCCGTGGTATGTATAAGACTCAGCTGCCCTAAAGCTAAGCCTGATTAAAGCCTAAAATTCACCCCATCTGACCTTTTCGTCAGGTGGGGTGGTTTGTTTTGTGTGGTTGATTTATTTTGAGCATTGTGGTATAATACATTATGTATGATTACACCTTGGTACAGTATGTTAAAAATTTACGGCAACAAGCCGTCATATAAGAAAGGAAACGGTGAAAACTATGATATATGGTGCTGTTTTAGCTGGTGGTATCGGATCAAGAATGCAAAACTCTGATATGCCTAAACAATTTTTGGAGCTTGATGGCAAGCCCATCATCATCCACACCCTCGAAAAAATGCTGATGAATGACCGAATTGACGTGGTTTATATCGGCATTAATCCTGCATGGCTGACCTTTTGCGAAGACCTCGTTATAAGAAGTGGCTGCAACGGTGAGCGCGTGCGCATTGTTGCAGGCGGTGCTGATCGCAACGGCACTATCATCAACATCATAAATGATATAAGAAGCAAAAACGGTATCGGTGATGATGATATTATTATAACCCACGATGCTGTGCGCCCCTTCCTCACTCAAAGAATTATTGACGATAACATAGAGGCTGCCCTCAAGTTTGGCGCATGCGACACCGTTGTTAAAGCATCTGACACCATTGTGCGCTCAGAGGATGAGAAGTTTATAACCGAAATCCCCGATCGCAAGCCTCTCTATCAGGGTCAGACCCCTCAATCCTTTAATCTGAACTTGCTCGATAAGTGCTTTAATGATATGACCAAAGAAGAGAGCACAATACTCACCGATGCATGCAAAATCTGCGTGCTCAAGGGTCACCCCGTTGCACTCGTTGAGGGTGAGGTGCTTAACTTTAAGATTACTACTGTTGGCGATTACCAGATGGCTCGCGCCATGCTGCTTATAAAATAAGAGACGGTGATTAATTTTGATTAACTACGTTTATCAGCTTATCGCTCCGGGTACTATCACGGTTAAATATAAGGCGCTTAATCCGTCGGCTGATCAGGTTATTATAAGACCTGAGTATCTTTCGATTTGCCACGCTGACCAGCGCTATTATCAGGGTGAGCGTGATGCTGCCGTGCTTCGCAAAAAGCTGCCGATGGCTCTCATTCACGAGGCGATGGGTAGGGTTATTTCTGACCCGACGGGCACCTTCAAGGTGGGCGAAAAGGTTTGCATGATACCAAACACCCCCGGCAACCCCGTTGACGGTGTTTATGAAAACTATCTGCGTGACAGCCGTTTTCGTTCAAGTGGATTCGACGGCTTTATGAGAGAGCTGGTTGAATTGCCACCCGACAGAGTTGTATCTTGCCAAGGCATCAACCCCATTACGGCATCGATATCAGAGTTTGTGAGCGTTGCATTTCACGCTGCTGCAAGATTAGAAGCAGCTCGCTCCATCCCTGCTGAGCGCATTGGAGTTTGGGGTGATGGCGGTCTTGGTTATTTGATGGCGCTGGTGCTTAAATACCTTTATCCAAAATCAAAAATCTGCGTTGTCGGTCTTAATCAGACCAAACTCAGCCGTTTCACCTTTGTTGACGAGGTTTATAACTCAACTGCATTGCCTGAGGATTTTCACGTTGACCATGCATTTGAATGCTGCGGTGGCAGTGGCTGCTACTATGCAGGCAACCAGATTATTGACGTTATTAACCCTCAGGGCACCTTCATGCTAATGGGCGTATCCGAAAAAGAGGTACCCCTCAACACCCGAATGGTGCTTGAGCGAGGTCTGACCTTAGTCGGTTGCAGTCGCTCAGGCAGAGCCGATTTTGAGGCAGTAATGGAGTTTTTACGCACACCCGGTATGGAGTCTCGCGTGCGCCGAGTTATCACTGAGGTGGTCGAGGTCAAAAACATACCCGACATTTATGACGCATTTGACACCGACCTGACAAACCCCTTCAAAACTGTTATTAAATGGAGCATATAGCTTATGTTTAAAGCACTCTTTAGTGTTCTCAAAGACAATTTTATAAATCTGCGCCGAACATGGGGTATGGCTCTTATTGACCTCAAAAAGCGCTATTCGAGTTCATCCCTCGGTATGGTTTGGGCTTTGGTTAAGCCCGCCCTTTTCGTGCTTGTATATTGGTTTGGTATTGAGCTTGGCATCAGAGGCGGTTCTGCTAAAGATGAGGTGCCTTTCATTTTATGGCTGCTTGCAGGTATTTTGCCCTGGTTTTTTGTGGCAGACACGCTGGTCATTTGCGGCACCTCTATAAGAAGCCATCGACATTTGGTAACAAAGTCAGTCTTTTCTGCTGCTACCATACCGACCTTTGTTGAGCTATCGTTTTTTATAACCCACCTTATGCTGCTTGGAATTGCAATCGTTATTTTTGCAATTTGCGGTTTTATAAGCATCTATTTTGTGCAGATTATTTATTGTCTTTTTTGTCTATTCGTGCTCATGTGGGTTATAAGCACCCTGTTTAGCGCATTGGTGGCTGTCAGCCGTGACTTTGAGTATATGCTCAAATCGGCTACTCAGATGCTTTTTTGGCTCTCACCCATTTTGTGGGATGTGAGCAAAATCGAAAAGTATCCCATCATTTATTACATAGTTAGGCTAAACCCCATAAGCTACGTTATCGGCATTTATCGCAACGCATTTTTGGGTGGCTGGTGCTTTGCCGACTGGAAGAGCCTTGCCATCTTTTGGGCAGAAATAATTATTCTCTCTCTCGTTGGTTGCTTTATATTTAAGCGACTTGAGGGTGAGTTTGCCGATATTCTGTGAGGTGATATGATGGATTATGCTGTAAAAATTGAGCATCTTACAAAACAATACCGTCTCTATTCATCCTCTGCAGGTCGCCTTTGCGACGCTCTGCTTAAAACCAAAAAGGGCAAAGCCTTTACTGCTCTTGATGATTTGTCTGCTGAGCTGCCTAAGGGTGAGGTTATAGGCATTTTGGGCAAAAACGGTAGTGGTAAATCAACCCTGCTTAAAATTATAACCGGCGTTACTAAAGCTACCTCGGGCTCTGTAAAGGTCAACGGTCGCATAGCTGCTATGCTTGAGCTGACCTCAGGCTTTGACCCCGAGCTGACCGGTATAGAAAACATATATCTCAAGGCGCTGTCGATGGGCATACCCAAAAAGGATATCGAAAATCGTATAGACGAGATTATCGCCTTTGCCGACATAGGCGACCACATTAATCAGCCTGTGCGCACCTATTCAAGCGGTATGAAATCGCGACTCGGCTTTGCCGTGTCGGTCAGCGTTGACCCCGATATTTTGGTGGTCGACGAGGTGTTGGCTGTTGGCGACGATATTTTCAGGCTCAAATGCATCGAAAAGATGAAGGAGTTCAGAAATCTGGGTAAAACCATTCTTTTTGTCAGCCACTCCCTCTTCACCGTTAAGGCTTTTTGCACTATGGGTATGTGGATTAACGAAGGCAAGCTCATAAGCTTTGGCCCTCTAAGTGGCGTTGTTAAGCAATATGAGACCTTCTTAAAGCAAGAAAAAAGTAAGATGGTTGCCGAGGAACGAGAGAAGGGCAACGATGCTCCTCTCGCAAAGAGCGATATTATCAGCATCAGCTGTTTCGATATGAGAAACGAGTCTGAAAGCACACGCAATTTTAAGTCAGGCCAATCCATTAGGGTCAGCTTTGAATACAACGTTAAGCGGCCCATAGACAAGCTTTATTTTTGCTTTACGGTGCGTGACGCTGAAAAGCGCGAGATATTTATGAGCGCAAAGAGAAATGAGAACAACACCGTTGCTTGCGACATCGGCAAGCACAAGCTAAGTTTTATTATCAACTCCCCCAACCTGATTGACGGTGACTACACTCTGTCAGGCGAGCTGTGGGATGGCAACTCGACCTTCTACATTGGATTTGCAAACAAGGTGCCCTTTAAAATTCAGAGCGAGGATTATAAGGGTAGCGGTGTTGTTTATTTCGATTACCAAATTGAAAACGATTGAGGTATTTATTATATGTCAGAAGTTTTTTCACCGGAGTTTATAGCCGACCACATTAAATGGGAGCGCGTTCAGCTTTATATTGCAGGCAGAATGCGCAACATACCCACCGACAATGTTGATATTGTGCTCACTCTGATAGGAAACGGCGAACGCATTCGAATTAGCGACGTGCGTTATCAGGGCGACCAATTTTTAATCAACATCAACATGATTACCGTTCACCCCAACCGCACCGTTTTGCCAAACGGCAGATGGAGCATTTGCGCTGTCGATAGAGACACCGAGGTGGTCTATCCCCTAACTGTGGGCGAAAATCTGTTTAACGATGAGGGCTACGATGATATCTACGTTGGTTTGCCGAATTATGAGAAGCTGGCTCGCTTCGCTAAGGTAGTCAACAAGGTCAAGGGCGGAGCAAGCTCCTATTCTCTCGCTCCCGTTATGAGCGAATCCGGTGAGCTTGCGCTTGAATCAACCCTTGAATTGCCACCCAAAAAAGGCTTTTTCGGTCGCTTTGTCTCGACCTTGAAGCATCTGTTTGGGCCGATGATTAACTATGCTTTGCACCGTGGCTTTAACCTGGTTTTTAACGTTACAAAACTACTATCTCCCCACAAGGGCAACCGTATTCTCTTTGCATCAGACTCGAGAGCAGAGCTATCGGGTAACATGCAAAACGTTTATGAGCGCATGGTTGAGCGTGGGCTTGATAAGAAATATAAAATTCATTTTTGCTTTAAAGCCAACGTGAGCGCTCGTCGCAGTTTTAAAGAAAAAATTCGCACCCCCTATCTGCTCGCCAGAGCCGACATAATCATTATTGATGACTTTAACCCCACCGTTAAGCAATGCAAATACAAAAAGTGCGTTAAGGTCATTCAGCTTTGGCATGCTTGCGGTGCCTTCAAAACGGTTGGCTTCTCTCGCACAGGCAAGGCAGGCGGTCCCTTCGTGACTAACGATAACCACCGTGTTTACACCCACGCTATTGCAAGCTCAAGCCACGTTGCTAAATTCTATTGCGAAGCCTTTGGCATGACGGCCGACATGGTTTATCCAACAGGTGTGCCTCGCACCGACTGCTTCTTTGATGAAACTTATCGCAAAAAAACTCGTGAGCGTATGTTTAGCGATATACCTCAGGCTGTCGGAAAGAGAGTTATTCTTTTTGCGCCTACCTTTAGAGGTAACGGTGCTAAATCGGGTCACTACCCGATGAAGGTGCTCGACATGGCTACCATCGCAAAGATGTGCAGAGATACTAACTCTATTTTTATTTTTAAGATGCACCCCTTTGTGCGCAACCCGGTTATAATACCCGAGGAGTATTCCGACGTGATTGTCAACTGCACCGAGCAACGTGAAATCAACGATTTGCTCTTTATTACCGACATGCTTATAACCGACTATTCATCGGTCGTTTATGAGGCTTCGATACTTAACATACCTATGCTGTTTTTTGCATACGACCTTGAGCAGTACGTATCATCCCGTGATTTTTATGAGCCTTTTGAGGGCTTTGTGCCCGGCAAAATCGTTGGCGATTTTGAGTCGCTCATCGAGGCTATCATCAACAACAATTGTGAGCAAGAGAAGGTTGCTCCCTTCTGCGAGCGCAATTTTGAGTATCGTGATTCGGGCTCAACCGACCGAGTCATCGATTGGCTGATACTTGGTAATACTCCCGAAAAGTTGAGTTGATCAAATGAGCTTTGATATTAGCTTTGTGCGAGTCGAACGCAGCTCGCTCGTAATAGGTCTGAGCCGTGACCTTGCGACCTACCTTAAAAGCGAGGATGGGGTGAGCAGAATCGAGCCATCCTATTATCGCTATGGCGATGAGGGTGGCGAGGTTTGGTTTAACCTTGCCTCTTGCATGAATGGGCGCTGCCTTAGTGGCAAATGGATGCTTTGTGGTGCTAAAAGCGATAGCTTTGAGGATATAAGGCTCGATTTTAGCAAGGGTAGCTGTCGCTTTGAAGTGACGGTCGATTGCAAGGATGGAGCAGTCGGCATAAAGGTCGACTACTCCCCCACTAAACTAGGGCTTCGTGACCGATTGACTACCGTTGGCCTTCGCATCCCCTACCTTTTTGGCAGATTGTTTAGAGGAAAAAAACAGCGTGTGCTCTTTGCCAGCGAAACACGCTCATATCTTTCGGGCAATATGGAGTTTATTATTAAGGCCGCTAATGGTGATTTTGGTGGCAAAGAGGTTTTATACTCCTTTAAGTCAAACGAGAGTCGCTTGTGGTTTTATATTAAAACGGCTTTTTTGGCAGGCCGTTGCTCGTGCGTTGCAGTTGACGACTACTTTCCACTGATATATAGGCTCGACTTTAAAGGTGATAGAGTTTTTCAGCTATGGCACGCATGTGGCGCTTTTAAAGCCGTCGGTTACTCAAGGCTCGGCAAATCGGGCGCTCCACAGCCTGACGATATTACCCATCGCAACTACACCTGCGTGACCGTCAGCTCTGAGAGGATAATACCCTACTACGCCGAAGCCTTCGGCATTGCCTCTGAGCGATTGATTGCTACGGGTGTGCCACGCACCGATTGTTTTTTTGACAAAGATTATGCCGATAAAATGCGTGAGCAGTTTAAGAGCGACCTGCCTCAATTTGAGGGCAAGAGAATAATTCTCTTTGCTCCTACCTTTAGAGGTGACGGCTTTAATTCGGCTCACTACCCAAGCGAAATGATAGATTTTGAAGGTCTTGCTCAGGTTTGTCGCTCGTCGAATTTGGCAATTCTGTTTAAAATGCATCCCTTTGTGAAGTGCTTTAAAATACCCGAAGAATATGAGGATTGCTTTGCTGATTCGACCAAATCCCGCGAGATAAACGATTTGCTCTTTTCGGCAGACGCTTTGATAACCGACTATTCATCAGTCATTTATGAGTATTCACTATTATCAAGACCTATAATTTTTTATACCTACGATTTAGAGGAATATTGCAAAAGCCGTGATTTTTATATGCCCATCGAGCAATACACCGATGGTAATATAGTGCGCTCAAGCGATGAACTTTTAGAGCTGATAAGGAGCGAAAAATATCTTTCGCTAACCTCTGAAAAAATTAAAAAGCATAGCATGTCAGCCTGCGACGGCAACGCCTCAAAGCGTGTTGCAGACCTGATTTTTGAAAAACAAAAAAAGGGGAATTTATCATGAAAAGACAGGATTATATTAATTGGGACGAATATTTTATGGGGGTTGCTCTGCTCGCAGCAAAGCGCAGTAAAGACCCCTCAACTCAAGTTGGTGCTTGCATAGTTAACGCAAACAACGTTATTCTCTCTACGGGCTACAACGGCTTCCCCTATGGCTGTAATGACGACGATTTTCCATGGGATAGAGAGGGCGAAGAGACTAAATACCCCTATGTTGTTCACGCTGAGCTTAACGCTATACTCAACGCAGGTGGTCGCGACCTCAAGGGGGCAAAGGTCTATGTTGACCTTTTTCCCTGCAACGAATGTGCAAAAGCTATAATTCAGTCAGGTATAAAAGAGGTCGTTTATCTATATGATAAATATGCTGATACACCTGCCACCATCGCTTCAAAGCGCATGCTAAATGCAGCCGGTGTTACCCTTCGCAAGCTTGAAACCGAAATTAAGAATATTGACCTTGATTTTACCCGATAAAAAGGAGCTACAATGAAAGTTTTTGACAGCGTTGAGCAGCTTATAGGCCACACCCCTTTGCTCAAAGCCGACCGTTTTGCAAAAATTAATAATATCGATGCTACCCTGCTTTTAAAGCTTGAGTTTTTAAACCCTGCAGGATCGGTTAAGGATAGAGTGGCACTTATCATGCTCGATGATGCCGAAAAGAGCGGCAGATTAAAGCCGGGTGCGACCGTTATTGAGCCGACAAGCGGTAACACGGGCATTGGTCTTGCAGCAGTTGCTGCAAAGCGTGGCTACAAGGTTATTATAACCATGCCCAACTCTATGTCGCAGGAGCGTCGCAATCTTATGAAGGCTTATGGTGCCGAGCTTGTTTTGACCGATGGTGCGCTTGGCATGAGTGGTGCTATAGCAAAGGCAGAGGAATTGGCATCATCCATACCCGATAGCCTTATTGCGGGGCAGTTTGATAACCCCGCTAACCCTAAGGCTCATTTTGACACAACAGGCCCCGAGATTTGGGAGGATACCGACGGCAAGGTCGATATTTTTGTGGCAGGAGTTGGCACGGGCGGTACTCTGTCGGGTGTTGGCAGATATTTAAAGGCGCAAAACCCCAATATTAAGATTGTTGCCGTTGAGCCTGCCGATTCACCCGTTTTGTCTAAAGGCGAGAAAGGAGCGCACGGCATTCAGGGTATAGGCGCAGGCTTTATCCCTAAAAATCTTGATACCGAAGTTTATGACGAGGTTATAACAGTAACCACCGATGAGGCTTATAACGCAGGCAGACTGCTCGCAAAATGCGAGGGAGTTTTGACCGGCATTTCATCGGGTGCAGCGCTGAATGCCGCTATTAAACTGGCTCAGCGAGAAGAAAACAGGGGCAAGGTTATTGTTGCTCTATTGCCTGATACCGGTGACAGATATCTTTCGACCGAAATGTATAACAATTAAAAAAATCCGAGAGCTTGCGCTCTCGGATTTTTTATGCAAACACTCCCGATACTGCCATGGCACCGAAGTAGCCAAGGGCAATGAGGGCGACGGCAACGGCTGTATAGCCGACCGTCTTCCAAAAAACACGCCATCCACTGCGTGGCTCTTTAATTTGAGTTCTTTCTATCATGCTCTCACCATCAACATTATTGCCGATAAAAATAGCAATTATTCTCGAGATTCATAAAATATATTATGGGTATCAACCAAAAAGACCCATCCAGCCTTTACCTGTTGATTGGAGCGACCTATAGCAGTATCATATTTTTAAAGGAGGCTTTATATGAATATATTTTTTGAATCGCCTCAGAGACTAAAAATCGAGCTTGACGGCACCGACCTTAAAGAGCTCGGCATTACATATGACGAGCTGGACTACTCCACTGCTCGCACCAGAAACATACTGCGTGAATTATTAGAGCGCATTGGAGCTCAGAGGGATTTTGACCTATCAAACCACCGAATGATTATCGAGATTCTGCCCTCAAAGGATGACGGATGCATTATATTTTTCACCACTGTGCAGAGCTCCATCGCTCGCAAAATGAGGGCAAAGGGTGAGAGCCCGGTGTGGGAGTTTAAGGATGCCGACGACCTTATGGATGCTGTAGAAAAGCTAAAAAAACACGGCTGTGATAAAAAGATAAGCCTATATCTGCTTTGTGGCAAATACAGGCTCATTACCACCGACAAGGTTGACGGTGTGATTAATTTGATTTTAAACGAATACGGTCAGAGGGTTGGCGCTAAATCTGCCCATTTGCACACCTTAGAGCATGGAAAACTGCTCAGTGCTGACCTTTTTGATGACCTTAAACAGAGGCAGCCTCTTTGAGCTGAGCGATAGCCTCGCCCATATTCTCTGCGTTAAAAACGGCGCTGCCGGCAACCAAAATATTGGCACCTGCCTTTGCTGCAATGGGGGCAGTTTTGAAATTGATGCCGCCATCGACCTGAATGTCGATATTTAGGCCTCTTTTGTTGCTCTCTGCTCTGATGGCAGAAATTTTGTCGGTTGAAGACTCGATATAAGCCTGGCCACCAAAGCCGGGCTCAACCGACATTACGAGCACCATATCGACCTCGTCGAGAAAATCAAAAACTGCCTCGGCAGGCGTTTTGGGGTTGAGGGTGATTGATGCCTTGACCCCCTGCTGACGGATTAGACGCAGAGTTTCTTTGACATCGCAATCGCTCTCAACGTGGATAGATATGCGCTCGGCGTATTTTGCGAAGCGCTCAATATAAAGCTGTGGTTTTGTTATCATCAAATGGATATCAAGGGGGAGCTTTGTGTTTTTAAATATCGACTCGCACACGGGCAACCCAATTGAAATGTTGGGCACAAATATGCCATCCATAACGTCAATGTGGAGCATATCGGCATTTGCATTTTCAAGGCGATTAAGTGCATCACCGAGTTTTGTGAAATCTGCAGTCAGAATTGAAGATGAAATTTTAACCATTTTTTATCCTCCCTTTTTATACATTTATTTTAAACCCTTAACACAAAAAGGTCAAGTTGCTTATTTTATATCCATTTGATTATCTCCCATTTTTGCGGGAATAATCAATAAAGGGGTGATAAAATGTTTAGACTCAAGCCTAGCTTCAGCTGTTTAGCCTGCGTTGCGATGGTGTCTGCCGTTATGGGCGCTCTAGGTTACGCTATTTTAACAGGCAATTCCTACAGCGCAAGGTCGATAAAGCACAAGGCAACAAAAGCAGTAGACGAAATATCTGACAAGGTCATTGACAACATCGATTCAATGTTATAAACTTCATTTAGAAAAACTCTAACGGAGGTGCTCTTAAATGGAGATTATTAATCTTTGGGATAGTGCTCCGGGTCTTTGCGAAGAAACGCCCATACTCGAATACTACCCCTGCAAAAACAAAAAAACCGATGCTACAGTTGTTATTTTGCCCGGTGGTGGCTATGTAATGCGCGCTCAGCATGAGGGCAAGGGCTATGCCGAATATTTTAATTCAATCGGCATGAGCGCCTTCGTTTGTCAATACCGTGTTAATCCTCACCGTTTCCCTCTCCCACTGCTCGATGCGAGAAGGGCTGTGCGCTATGTTAGAGCTAATGCCGAAAAATTCGGCATTGATAAAAACAAGGTTGCTATTATGGGCTCGTCAGCCGGCGGTCATCTCGCTGCGCTGACCTCTACATACACTGCACCTATCGATTTTGAGGATATCGATGATATTGATACCCTGCCTGCTCTGCCTGATGCGACCATTTTGTGCTACCCTGTTATTTGCTCACCCGAAAGTGGGGTTGCTCACCTCGGCTCGTTTGAAAATCTTGCCGGCTACGATAGGGTTGACAAGGCGATTTTATACTCCTGTGAGAAACTTGTTAACAAGACTACTCCCCCTGCCTTTATTTGGCACACCTCAGACGATGCTACGGTCAACGTTATAAACAGCCTTCGCTATGGTGAGTCGCTCAAAAATAATAACAAGCTGTTTGAGATGCACATCTTCCCCTCAGGCAATCATGGTTTGGGTCTTGCGCCCGACCACCCCTATATTGCCAGATGGTCAGAGATGCTGACAGAGTGGATTAAAGCCCTCGGCTGGTTATAAAAGCAAAATGCCGTCTTTAAAAAGACGGCATTTTTATATTAAAGGGGCATTAATCGGCTATTCTGCGGACAGAGATATCGCTGCCACCGATTGCGCCGGGTACCCTAAGTTCGCCCCTGATACATTGTATGCAGGGGGGTGATAGGGTGACAATTAAATCATTTTTACGGTGTAGCCGACCGAATGGCTCTCGTTTGGCTCAAGAGTCTTGGCGTATGCCTTATCCTCAAGGTTGCCACTCGAATTAACAAAATCAGGCAGACCGTTCCACGGCTCAAGGCAGATATAGGGGCCGTGCTTTTTGGGCGCAGTCCACACTGCGAAGACCGAGAAATCACCAAAGGTCATCTCAAGTCCCTTGCCTGTATTTTTATTCAAAAGCTTAACTGCATCGGCCTTGAGGTCGAGACAGATAAAGGCATCCAGGTCAAAATCTTCGTATTTAAGGTCAAAGGTGGTAGTCAGACGGCGAGGATGAATAAGAGACAAATCCATAAAGTTTCCGTCGGTTGTGGTGTAATATAAAGTCTCGTCAGTAGGCATGTTAAAGACAAGCTGCCAATCCTCGATATTGCCTGTGCAAAAACCGGGGTGACCACCGATGCAATAGACCATATTACGATCTGAGTCGTTTTGAACCTTAAAGGTGGTCGAAAATCCATCCTCAGTTAAATCGTGGATGATGGTCATTGTGAAATCATAGGGGTATTGGGCTTTGGTAGTCTCGTTTGAATGGGCGCAAAGCTCAATATGGGTATCGGTTGCAGACACCGCCTCAAACTCTACAAAGCGAATAAAGCCGTGTATGGTCATATCATACTGCTTGCCCTCAACGGCAATCTTGCCATCCTTTAGTCTGCAACAAACGGGAAACAAAAGGGGTGCATGCTCATCCCAATAACGCTCATCCCCCGTCCACAAAACCTCCTCGCCATCGTAGCGAAAGGCTACCATTTGAGCTCCACGGGTTGAGATTTCTGCTTCTGCTTTTTTATTTTTTAAAGTATATATCATATAAGTTTCCCTCCATTTTTTTGTAATTGTAGCAGAGCACTACAATTTTTGCAAGGGTATTGAAATAATTATCGGTTTCATATATAATAATTAAGCGAACATTAAATTTATATGGGGGCATAATATGGATTTCTCACCTACTTTCAGACTCACTCGTATTGCTCAGGGTGCAGCAGAAATTATACTCAAAGCCGATCGCAACATGGCAGTTGACGAAAAGGCCGGTCACGGCAACTTTGTGACCGAATATGACCTCAAGGTGCAGCAATACATTCAAGAAAAAATTAAAAAGCATTTTCCTAACGCTCAATTCATTGGCGAAGAGGGCGAAGGGTTTGATAGCTTACCCAACGGTGAGTTCTTCATAGTTGACCCTATTGATGGCACCTGCAATTTCATGTATGACTACAAGATGAGCACCATCTCAATTGCTATGCTCAGAGACCACAAGGTAGTTGCAGGAGTTATCTGCCACCCCTATCTTAACGAATATTTTGTGGCAGAAAAAGGCAGAGGTGCATTCTGCAACGGTATGCCTCTCAGAGCAAGCAATCGCAGCTTTGAAAATTCATTGGTGCTTTTTGGCACATCCCCCTACTATCCCGAGCTTTGTGACAAGACCTTTGAGATTGCAAAGCAATGCCTCAAAATCGGTCGTGACCTTCGCCGCAGTGGCTCAGCCGCTGCTGACCTGGCGTGGATTGCCTCGGGCAGAGCCGACCTGTTTTATGAATTAAAGCTCTCGCCGTGGGATTTTGCTGCAGGATCACTCATCTGCTCCGAAGCAGGTGCAAAGGTTGTTCAGCCTGATGGCTCACCCCTCGATTTTAGCAAAAAATGTGGTGTGGTTGCAGGCAGCCCCGAAGCAGTTGACCGTTTCGTAGAGCTGTTTAAATGATAACTGCTAATAAATATTGGCAGTCAAAATTTGGCTGTAAGGTCTATAGGCTTTCGGTTGCAGGCGGCAAAACCTGCCCCAACAGAGACGGCAGATGTGGTG
>JAZRMJ010000117.1:0-3709 GCA_045647445.1 Acutalibacteraceae bacterium
GTTGCATATTATTAAGACCACCGGGGTTAACACCGGCAACAATTGCATCGTATTCCATAGCTAGTTCCTTTCGTGTTGTGCATTAATTTAAAATTTGCAAAAAATATGTTGACAAATGCACTGTAATATATTATAATACAATTCGTTGACGAAATGCTGATATGGCTCAGGAGGTAGAGCGCATCCTTGGTAAGGATGAGGTCACCAGTTCGACTCTGGTTATCAGCTCCAACGCTTGTCCGTCCCAATAGGGGCGGACATTTTTTTGTTTAAATCAAAACTTTTCAAACAAAAACATCCATCAAAACTCAGCTTAAATATTCTACCACAAACTAAGTCATATTTCAAATATTTTATTTGAAATATGACTTATCTTTTGTTATAATAGAAAAGATAATAGGAGGATTATACCCATGTCTCAAATTAAAGTTATACTTTTCGATTTAGACGGCACGATTAACGATACCGTCACCGACCTAGCAACCTCTGTTAACTACGCTCTTACTAAGAACGGATTGCCCACCCATCCCGTCGATGCATACAAGATGTTTGCAGGCAACGGAATGCGTGTTATGGTTCAGCGCGCTATGCCTGAGGGCATGAAAGAGGGCGACCTTTTTGAGCAGGTAGTTCGTGACTATGCAGATTACTATGCCGACCACTCTATGGATAATACTGCCCCCTACGAAGGCATTCGTGAGCTTCTCGCTGAGCTTCGCAATAGGGGATATATGATTGCTGTTGTAACCAATAAACCCGATGAGCAGGCAAAGCCTTTGCTCAACCAAATGTTTCCAAGCACCTTTGATGTTATTATCGGTCAAACCGATGGCACCCCTGCAAAACCCGACCCTGCTATGCCTATAGCTGCCATGAAGGAGCTGGGTGTTACTGCCGATGAATGTGTCTTTGTCGGCGACTCAGGCGTTGATATCATGACCGGCATCAATAGTGGAGCTTATCCCGTCGGTGTTCTATGGGGCTTTAGAGGTAGTGAGGAGCTTCTCGATGCAGGCGCAAAAGAGCTTATAGACAAGCCCTGTCAGCTTCTCGAGGTTCTCGATAGGAGGTAAGCTGATGGCCTGTAATGTTACAGTTGTTTCAGAGCAAGAGATGAAAGAGCAGGAGCAGTTCTCTCAAAAAGCAGCGCCCATGCTCGTCTCACGCTTTGGAAGAACCCCTATAGCCTTCGTTCACTCCTACGGCTGTCAGCAAAACGTCAGCGACGGTGAGCGAATTAAAGGCATGCTCTCGGCAATGGGCTTTGGCTTTACCGATGCCCCCGACAATGCCGATCTTATCCTTTTTAACACCTGCGCAGTTCGTGGTCACGCTGAAGATAGAGTTCTCGGCAATGTCGGAGCGCTTAAGGCTATCAAAGAAGCTCGCCCCTCAACCATTATCGCCCTTTGTGGGTGCATGGTTCAGCAGGAGCAGGTAGCCGAAAAGGTCAAAAAGAGCTACCCTTATGTTAACCTTGTTTTCGGCACCCATGTTATTCATAAGCTCCCTGAGCTGCTTTATAAGCTCTGCAAGGAGTCAAAACGAGTTTTTGAATGCCCCGATTGTGATGGCGTTATCGCAGAGGGCATACCCGTCAGACGAGACAGCACCTTCAAAGGCTGGCTACCCATAATGAATGGTTGCAACAACTTTTGCAGTTATTGCATCGTTCCTTACGTTAGAGGCAGAGAGCGTTCTCGCAAACCTGAGGATATAATTGCCGAAGCTAAAGAGATGATTTCTCAAGGCTTTAAGGATATAACTCTGCTCGGTCAAAACGTCAACTCCTACGGCAAGGGCGAAGACCACGGTGTTGATTTTGCAAAGCTGCTTCGCATGCTTAACGATATCAAGGGGGATTTTCAGCTTCGCTTTATGACCTCTCACCCGAGAGATTGCACCCTTGAGCTTTTAGACGCAATGCGTGATTGCAATAAGGTGTGCAAGCACCTTCATTTGCCCTTCCAATCGGGTAACGATAGGGTGCTTAGCGCCATGAATCGCCACTATGACCGTGAGCGTTATCTCTCTCTTATTAAGGCAGCAAGAGAGCGTATGCCCGATTTAAGCCTCACAAGCGATGTTATAGTCGGCTTCCCGGGTGAAACCTACGAGGAATTTTGCGACACGCTCTCTCTTATAAAAGAGGTCGAGTTTACCTCTCTCTTTACCTTCATTTATTCACCCCGAGAGGGCACCCCTGCCGCTAAAATGGATGACCCTGTCACTCATACCGAAAAGGCAAAGTGGATGGGCGAATTGCTTAAAGCTCAAGAAACGATTGCCGCAAAGCGTTGCGCTGCAAGCCTTGGCAAAACCTACCGTGTGCTGTGTGAGGAGCATCATCCCGACGGCAAACTGTTTGGTCGCACCGATGGCAACATCGGCATAACCTTTAACGGAGATAGCTCTTTAGTGGGCAATTTAGTAAACGTTAAAGTCACCAAAGCGCTCAATTGGGTGCTCGAGGGTGAGATAGAGCAATAAATTTAATTTTAATCGGAGGATTATTATGGATATCATCAAAGCAGCCCGTGAACTGGGCAAAGCAATTCAGGCAGACCCCAGATATATTGAGTTTCATCGTTGCCGTGAGGTCAACGATAACGACCAAAAGCTTCAGGACCTTATCGGCGAGTTCAACCTCGTCCGTATGCAGGCTGCCGAAGAAGCCAACAAGGATGAGGGCAGAGATGATGAGCGCTTCAAGCAGCTCAATGCCCGTATGCGCCAGATTTATGCCGACATTATGGTTAACGAAAACATGGTTGCCTACAACAACGCAAAGGGCGAGATGGACGCTGTTATTCAGCGCATGAACTCTATTATCGAAATGTGCATGCAGGGCGAAGACCCCGATACCTGCGAGCCTGCTCAGGGCTGCACCGGTAGCTGCTCTACCTGCGGCGGATGCCACTAAAATATAAAACCTAAAAGCAATAGGAGCGTCAAAAATGGCTGAACTATCACCAATGATGCAGCAATACCTTCAAATTAAAGAGCAAAACCCCGATTCAATAATCTTTTTCAGATTGGGCGACTTTTATGAGATGTTTTTTGAGGATGCCAAATTAGCATCCCGAGAGCTCGAGCTGACCCTCACTGGCCGTGATTGTGGCCTTGAGGAGAGGGCACCCATGTGTGGCGTACCCTTCCACAGCTATGAGAATTACGTCTCTCGTCTGGTCGAAAAGGGCTATAAAGTGGCAATTTGCGAGCAAACTGAAGACCCTTCAAAAGCAAAGGGTCTTGTTAAGCGTGAGATAATTCGCGTTATAACCCCCGGCACCGTCATCGAAGATAGCATGCTGGTCGAGTCTCGCAACAACTACCTTTGCACCATCTTTATGCAAAAGGGCAGAGCAGGTATATGCTTTGTTGATGCATCAACAGGAGCGCTTCATACCACTGATATTCTGGGCGATAGCGTTAACACCCGAGTTATAGGTGAGCTCGGCTGCTATCAGCCTCGTGAGGTCATTTTAAACGCACTTTCTGCAGCTGAGCGAGAAATAGTCGAGTTTCTCAACACTCGTCTTCGCTGTCGCTGTGAGGTGCGCCCCGACACCTATTTTGATAATAATATATGCCGGGGCGTTGTTGAGGAGCATTTTAAAAAGCTCCTCGCGAAGCTCAATATGACTGCCGACAGTATGACCGTCGGTGCAGTCGGAGCAGCTCTGCAATATCTTAAAGAAACTAAGCG
>JAZRMJ010000118.1:0-1860 GCA_045647445.1 Acutalibacteraceae bacterium
AATGCGTCCACCGGCAACTCCCATTATAAACATCGACCCTTACTTTTCAATATGGACTAAAGAGTCGGTGCTGACCAACCCCGTCCACTGGACCGACGCCCCTAACACTATGAGCGGCACTGTCTATGTCGACGGTAAGAGGTATCACTTTTTTGGCTTTAAGGCTGACAGTGATATGCCCGAAATGTCCATCGAAAGCACCGAAATTGATGCCTATTCAACCAAGATAACCTATCTTTGCGACCAAATTAGGCTGACCGTTCATTTCACCTCTCCCTTGCTGATTGAAGACCTCTATTTATGCTCACGCCCCGTCGCCTACTGCAAAACGGAGTTTGAGCCGGTTGACGGCAAAAGCCATAAGGTCAGCATAGAATTCGTCGCAAGTGAAGAGCTGGTGCTTAATCAACGAGGCGAAGGCCGTGCTCTGGCAAGCAAGGTCTGTATCGACGGTATCACCGCCATCAAGATGGGCAACGGCGTTCAAAATGTACTATGGCGCAGTGGCGACCACATCCGCATTGATTGGGGCTATCTTTATTTGGCCGTTAAGGGCGATGGTTGTGTTGACCACACCGTGCTCGACAATATGTATGCCATAAGCATTGAGGCTGAGCTTTGCAACAGCGCTCTGTTTATGTTCGCCTATGACGATATTGACAGCATTCAGTATTTTGACGATAATCTCAAAGCATATTGGCGCAAGGATTCAAAAACCATTGAGCAGGCTATAGCCGAGGCGGCTGACGACTACTGCTCGGTGCTTGACCGTTGCAACGCCTTCTCAAAGCGCATCAAGGATGATGCTACCGCCAAGGGTGGCGAAAAATATGCCGAATTGCTTCTGCTTTGTATGCGTCAGGTTATGGCTGCTCACAAGCTGGTCGTTGACCGTGAGGGCAACCTGCTTTATATTTCTAAGGAGTGCGATTCTAACGGCTGCGCCGCAACCGTTGATGTAACCTACCCGTCAGCTCCTCTGTTTTTGCTTTACAACGCCGAGCTGCTCAAAGGTATGCTCAGACCGGTAATGCGCTATGCCTCTACCGAGGAGTGGCATTTTGATTTTGCTCCGCACGATGTCGGTCAGTACCCCCTGTTAAACGGTCAGATGTATTGGTCACAACGACCGGTCGGCGGACCCGTGTATCTTCACCCCGACGGTCAGATGCCGGTTGAAGAGTGCGGAAATATGATAATTCTGTTCGCCGCTATCTGTGACGCCGACAACGGCACCGATTTTGTTGAGCCGTATATCGAGACCATTGACGGCTGGTGCAAATCCCTTATCGAATACGGTCTCGACCCCCAAAACCAGCTTTGCACCGACGACTTTGCAGGTCATCTGGCGCATAACGTCAATCTTTCTATAAAAGCCATTATGGGTATTGCGGGTTACAGCCGTATTCTCACCCGTTTGGGCAAGACAGAACAGGCGGAGCAGCTTATGGCAACCGCAAGCGATTTTGCCGCTAAACTTATGGAGCGTGCCGCCAACGACGACGGAAGCTTCAGATTGGCATACGACAAGCCTGACACCTTCTCGCTCAAATACAACTCCGTTTGGGATAGGCTGTGGGGCACAAAGCTTTTTGCCGACAGCTTCTTCAAGGGTGAGATTGAGCGATATAAAAAAGAGATTCTGCCCTACGGTGTTCCGCTTGATTCCCGCCGCAAGTATTCTAAATCAGATTGGCAGGTATGGGCAGCTTGTCTGGCCGATAACATCGATGATTTTGAACTGATTATTGATGCCCTTTGGACGGCGTACGACACTATGCACACCCGCGTGCCGATGACCGATTGGTATCACTGCGACATAGCCTCGATGGAGGCGTTCCGTCACCGCACAGTGCAAGG
>JAZRMJ010000119.1:0-1854 GCA_045647445.1 Acutalibacteraceae bacterium
GCATCATCCCCGACCAGATTGAAGCAGGAACCTATATGGCTGCTGTTACCGCTGCTGGTGGTGACGTTATTCTTGATAATGTTATTCCTAAACACCTTGAATCCATCACAGCTAAGATGGTTGAGATGGGCGCAACTGTAGAAGATCTTGATGATGCAATTCGCATCAAAAGCGAAGGCATTGTCAAGCGTTGCAACATTAAGACTATGCCCCACCCCGGTTTTCCCACCGATATGCAGCCTCAGGCTGTGGCTTGTCTTTCAATGGCTAAGGGCACAAGTATTGTGACCGAAGGTGTATGGGATAACCGTTTTCGCTACGTTGACCAGCTCACAAGAATGGGAGCTCAAATTCAAGTTGATGGCAAGGTTGCTGTTATAGAAGGTGTTGAAAAGCTTACAGGCTGTCCTGTTGCTGCTACCGACCTTCGTGCAGGTGCCGCTCTTCTTATTGCTGCTTTAGCTGCTAACGGAACTACTGAACTCGAAGAAATTCAGTACATTGAGCGTGGTTATGAAGCAATAGTCGATAAGATGTCATCGTTAGGTGCTGATATTAAGCATATCACAACTATGGATCAGGCTTTTGCTCAAAATGCATGATAATCAATGAAGAGGCTGTCCTTTAGGATAGCCTCTTAAATTTAAGGAGTTTAAAATTATGGCTGTATTCTGTTCGCTTTTTAGTGGAAGTAGCGGTAATTGTGAATATATAGGATATAATGGCAACGGGATTCTGATTGATGCCGGTGTGAGCGCAAAGAGAATAATTTTAGCACTAGAAGATAACCAAATTGACCCTGGCAATATTCTCGGAATATTTGTTACCCACGAACACACCGACCATATTAAAGGTCTGCGCGTATTTGCAAAAAAATACAGCATTCCTGTTTTTTGCTCACATGGTACTATGATGGCTCTTCAAACCGATGATAAAACACTTAATGAGCTTACGATTACACCTTTTCAAAACAAGGTTATAATTGATGGCTTTATAATTGAGCGTTTCGATACAAGCCACGATTGTGAAGGCAGTAGTGGTTATCGCATCACTACCCCCGACAACAGAGTTGCAGCAATTTGCACCGATCTAGGTTACATAAGCGACAGCGTTAAAAATTCTCTTTGCGGTTGCAGTCTTGTTATGATTGAATCTAATCATGACGCATCTATGCTCAGAAATGGCCCATACCCATATTCACTCAAGCAAAGAATTGCTTCTGACAAGGGGCATCTATCCAACACCTGTTGCGCAGACATTTTGCCTGAACTGGTTTCTTGCGGCACAACAAAAATAATTTTAGGCCACTTGAGCAAAGAAAATAATCTGCCAAAGACTGCATATGACTGCGCAGTTTCATTTTTGGCGCTAAAGGGATATCAACCTGACGTTGATTATTATTTGCAGGTTGCATCCCCTGAAGGTGGAAGGATGATAGTGATATGATTAAAATAAAGGTTATCGCTGTTGGTAAGATTAAAGAAAAGTTTTATACTGATGCTTGCAATGAATATTTTAAAAGACTTAAAGCTTATTGCAATATCGAAATCATAGAAGTTTCTGAGCATAAATGCCCTGATAATCCAAGCGCTGCAGAAATAGCGACCGTTCTCAAAAAAGAGGGTGAAAAGATTATCGCTGCAATACCCGATGGTGCACTCGTGATACCCATGTGTATCGAAGGTAAGATGCTTGATTCTAACAAGCTATCAGAGCATATTGATAAAACTGCTGTTTCAGGCTCAAGCACAATATGTTTTGTTATTGGTGGCTCCTTCGGCTTGGATGAATCTGTCAAAGCGCGAGCCGGATTGAAGCTCTCGATGTCCCCAATGACCTTCCCTCATATGCTTG
>JAZRMJ010000120.1:0-6457 GCA_045647445.1 Acutalibacteraceae bacterium
CCCAAAATTCCAACTGTGGCATATTCATTCACCCCGACAACTGATGAAATTTCTAAAACAACTATGCCCTGTTCAGGTTCAGGTTCGGGCTCAGGCTCAGGTTCGGGCTCAGGTTCGGGCTCAGGCTCAGGTTCGGGCTCAGGTTCGGGCTCAGGCTCTGGTTCGGGTTCATCAGGCTTAGACTCGTCCGGCTTTGACTCATCAGGCTTAGACTCGTCGGGTTTTGATTCATCGGGTTTTGACTCGGCATTGCTGCTCGCATTGCTCGAGGTAGGATCCTGACTGCTTACAGGTGGCTTGGGAGCATTAATGTTTTCACGGTCATACTCACCCGACTTCCAGGTATAAAGTCCATCATCATAGGTGGGCTTAACTCCACCGAACTTTTCATACCACACAGCAGGATAAATTATCTTATTATTGATTTTTGCTTCGCTAACGTTGACCGATGCGCTCTCACCGTCACGCAGCTTGCGAGCAACAACAACGCAAAGCAAATCCTTATCTTTAATCTCATAGGTGCAGGTTGAGAGGGTCAATATCTCGTCGGTCGGGTTAACGTCAACCGGGGTAACGTAGCGACTGCGACGACGAATTTGCTCAATCCAGCCAAGAAAATCTCTCTCTCCCTTAAACTGGGGGCATGCAAAATCAAAGAAATAATTTTCGTCATCAGCGCTCATGCGATTGGTTATCATGCAAGCGATAACCTTGTATTGACCGCCTGTGTTATAAATGGTGTCAAAGGTGATGACGGGGTTATCTTTGTAGTAGCTGAGATTTTTGTATTTATGAAGCTGGGCAAACATGGTGCCATCCTTCATATGGTGACCATAGAGGGTTACGTTTTGAGTATTACCTGCAGATGAGATAATATCACGCTCATCTGCATAGATTGCACCATAAACGCTCTTTTCTTTGCGAGGGTTGTGGTCAATATAATAATCCTTCTCTTCGGATTTATAAACGGGATAATCTATCTTGGTACCGGGCACGGTTATCCAGCCAACGCAATCGCTGTTTTGAGCGAGCAAGGAATCGAAACGATTATAAATGCCCGTTTCGGGATTGTAGGTATCGTCGTTGCGATTATATTGCTCACGAGCCTCTTCATAAACGGCATTGTTACTAAACATTTTAACAAAGTAGTCGCCTATGTAGGATGCTGATGCGATAAGACCGATAATGGCAACGATAAAGATAACCTTGGTCAGAATTCTGCGCACTCCGTCCCCCTTCCAAGGGATGAAGTTCTTTAAAAATCTAATAAAAATATTATCCTTCTCGGGCTCTTCAGCGGCGAGCTCGATGGGGTCAACAGCCTCAGCCTCTTCGCCCTCGACTGCTTTAAGCACAAAATCATCATCGATAATGTCGCTTGCGACCTCGATAGGCTTATTCCCTAAAACAGAAGCAAACTCATCGGCAGGTGCAGGCTCCTCGATGGCTACAACGGGCTTAGCAACAAGCACGGGTGCCTCTGTGGCAATCGGCTCGGCAACAGGAACGGCAACAACAGGCTCAGCCACGGTGGTGGGCTCAGCATCAGTCTCATCCTCATGAACACCTGAGCGATGGAAGGTCAGGCCTGCCCCACTGATTGCAGGTGCCTGGTCGATGACGGTCGGAGCGCTCAAGCTGATTGCATCGACCCTCTCACCCGTTTCGGCAACACCCATAACACAGCGGCGCACCATATCGAGCGCAACGGTTGCTGCATGATTGCGCACATGATTTCGTTTATCGTCATCAGGGGTGATGTTGAGCACCTTAGTCCAAACATAAACGCCGTCGGTAACGCTGATATAAACAAGACCCTCAGGCTTTTGCTCAACGCTCTCGCCTGCCACCCCTGTGATACCTACGCCGTAGTCACAGCCACTGATGCGACGCACGTTGGCTGCCATTGACTGGGCAACAAGGCTACTTACGGTGCCATGCTCCTCAATAATTTCAGTAGGCACGCCAAGCACACGGATTTTAATATCGGCTGAGTAGGCTGCAATGCCCATACTGAAAACGTCGGACGAGCCACTAATATCGGTCATTCTTTTTGAGAGCAGACCTGCAGTGCAGCTTTCGGCAGTAGCGATGGTCTTGCCGCTTTTGCGCAAAAGGTCAACGGTGACCTCTTCGATTGAACGGTCATCCTCTGTGAAAATATCGTCGCCCAGAGCTGCTCTAAGGCGAATAACGGTATCAAGACCCTTTTGCTTTGCACCCTCGGCAGTATCGGCTACAGCCGACACAGTAACCATCATCATGCCATCCTCAAAGGTGCAATCTATGGTTGCATCTGAGCCCTGACTAATCTCGTCAATCTGGATTTTAATATCGTCGGCATCGGTGCAAACTGCTTTAAAGCTTGCAGTATAAAAGGTGACCCCTGTTATTTGATGCAATAGGGGCATAAGCTTGTCGTTTATAAGGTCGGGGGTGTTATCAGGGAGCATAATTATCCACTGTCTGCCTGATGATATAGCGCAAGCAGGGGCAGTCAGCCCCTCCGACTCAATCAGGGTTGCGCCCTCGGGCACAACTGCCAATCTATAAGCCTCGATCGGCATTTCTTGATTAAGCTTTGCATAATGCTCCGATATGCGACGGAGCATGCTCGGGTCGGTGGTGGTGGTGATGCCGACTGCTTCGCAAACGGCAGTAACGGTGTTATCGTTGTCGGTTGCGCCCATGCCACCTACAATGAATATGATATTGCTGCGAACAGCAGCAGTAGCAAGCTCTTTTTTGAGGCTGAGCGAATCACAGCCGATGGTTGAGCGAGCAAGCACATTGACGCCTGAATTGGTCAGTTTCTCAGCTAAAAGAGCGCTCATATCATACTTTTTAACGGTTAAAAGACCGTTTCCAACCGAAATGATCTCTGCATTCATGCTAATTCATCCTCCGTAAAAAAACTTTATCAATCGATAAGCTCAAACTCGGTGCCTGCAACTGCCTCATCAATGAGAGCCTGCTCATCAAGAGCAGCAGCTGCTGCATCGACTGCCTCAACGGTCGGTCGGGTGCGAGGATGCCTGGGAGTAAACACGGTGCAGCAATCCTCATAAGGCAAAACCGAAAGATCAAAGGTGTCTATTTTGCGAGAGATGGCAATAATCTCTTCTTTATCCATGCCGATAAGGGGGCGAAGCACAAGCATATCGGTTGCAGCATCGGTAACCTGCAAAGCCTGAAGGGTCTGAGATGCAACCTGACCAACGCTCTCGCCCGTAATCAGAGCGCTGCAATGGTCACGCTCTGCAAGACGAGCTGAAATTTTCATCATAAATCGGCGCATTATTAGGGTGAAATACTCTTCGGGGCATTCCTGACCGATTTGCTCCTGAATTTTAGTAAAGGGTACGGTTGCCATGCTGATAGGGCCACTGTAACGGGTGACCTGACGAAGCAAATCCTTAACCTTTTTAAGGGCTAGAGGGCCTGTGTAGGGTGGGCTTGCAAAGTGGATTGCGCACAGCTCAATACCACGCTTTGCCATCATCCATGCTGCAACGGGGCTATCGATACCACCTGAGATGAGTATTGCAGCTCGACCGCCTGTGCCGACAGGCATACCACCTGCACCCTGCTCCTGACCTGCGCGTATATATGCGCCGAAATCACGAATTTCGACCACAACCACTACCTCGGGGTTACGCACATCGACCTTCAGCCAAGGGCAACGAGAGAGAATTGCTCCACCCATTTCTGCAGAAATTTCGGGGGATTTAAGGGCAAATCGTTTGTCTGAGCGCTTTGCTTCGACCTTAAAGGTCTTGGCATTTTTAAGGCGCTGGGCTGCCCAATCGGCTCCTCGGGTGAGTATATCATCCATATCCTTCCCGCACACAGCTGCACGGGAGTAGGCTGCTACACCAAACACGCGCGATACACGGTCGAGAGCCTCGTCAAAATCAAAGTCTTCGCTTTTGGGCTCGATAAAAACGGTTGACTGCGCCTTACGAATAGCAACCTCACCGAGAGGCTTCAGGCGACGACGAATGTTTTTAATCATAACATCTTCAAATGTGGAGCGATTAAGCCCCTTTAAGGCGATTTCGCCGTTTTTTATTAAAATTATTTCTTTCAAAATATTACCTCCTTCTTATAAGTTTAGACGAGCCGTCTTTTATAGCTTCGATTAATGCTAAAATATCATCATCGTTTGTTTCGTGCGACATGCTCACTCTGACTGCGCTGTCGGCTATTTGGGGCGATGCCCCTTGAGCCTTGAGCACATGGCTTGACTCACCCTTTGCGCAGGCTGAGCCACTTGAGACGTATATATCTCTCGCTTCGAGCCAATGGAGCATAACCTCTGAGCGAATGCCCTTAACCGACAGATTGATTATGTAGGGTAATGCATTTTCGGGTGAATTGATAACAACACCGTCGATATTTTTAAGCTCGTCAACTGCCTTGTCGCGCAGGGCAGTTACTCTTGCAAGCTCGCTGCTTAAATCGCCCATAGCGTTTACTGCTGCTGCAAAGGAGTCGATAAGCATGGTCGGCTCGGTGCCCGAGCGCATCCCCTTTTCTTGGCCTCCACCATAGATAAAGGGCAATATGCGAGCGCCACGCCTGATATAGAGGGCGCCTATTCCCTTAGGGGCGTGAACCTTGTGACCACTGACCGAGATAAGGTCGGCACCGAGGCTTCGAACCAAGATGGGCAATTTGCCAAAGGCTTGCACACAGTCGGTGTGAAAAAGAGCAGGTGCGCCCGACTCTTTGATTGCCTTTGCAATTTCAGCGATGGGCATTATAGCTCCCGTTTCGTTATTAACATACATAACGCTGACAAGAATGGTATCGGCCGTCAGCTCAGCCTTTACAGCCTCGGCAGTGATAACACCGTTTTGGTCGGGGGGTAGATAAGTAACCTCAAAGCCCTCGGCTTCAAGCTGTTTGGCTGCATTAAGCACCGAATGGTGCTCAATGGCAGTGGTTATTATTTTTTTGCCCTGACGGCGAAGGGCTCTCGCCGCTCCGAAAAGGGCTGTGTTATTAGCTTCGCTGCCACCAGAGGTAAAAATAATCTCTTTAGCCTCTGCGCCAAGCCTTTTAGCTAAGATAGAGCGAGCCTCATCAAGAGCGATAAGAGAGACTGCTCCGAGCCCGTGAAGTGAGGATGGGTTGCCGAACCTGTCCATCGCTTCTATCATAGCTTTTTTAGCCTGCTCGCACAGAGGGGTGGTTGCGCTGTTATCTAGATAATGCATAGTATGCGCATTCCTCCGCACAATAGATAATTATACAGATACATTATACTACATTTGCGCCTCATACTCAACATATAATTTTAATAATTCATAAAATTACAGATTGCGACAATAACAAAAGACCGACAACATTTTTTTGTCATCGGTCTTCAACTTAGATAAGGGTGCTTACTTCATGCTGTTTTCGTAAGACTCGATCATCTTCTTGACCATCTGGCCACCGATTGAGCCTGCCTGACGAGCGGTAAGGTCACCGTTATAGCCCTGCTTAAGATTTACGCCAACCTCAGAGGCAGCCTCCATCTTAAAACGGTTGAGAGCGTCACGAGCCTCGGGCACTACGTTTTTATTAGACATTTATCATTCACTCCTTTTTGATCGTGTTTTGCGTTTGCTTTTATATTTTTTACGGAGTGATTGATTTTATAATTAGTAAATTTTATCTTTTTATTTATTTTAAAAGCGCTGTAAATAACAGCAGATGCTTGGCTCCTACTCGCTCCAATATCAAAATAATTTTATTTTGCATTTTTTAATAAAACACCGTCTCCCTTTAATTCAAAAAAGCAGAGCGCTATGCTCTGCTTTTTAATTATTCTTTTGTGCAATAATCTTTAAAGCCGTCTGAATAGAGCTGTTTGCCGTCTTTAAAGACCCACATGGCTTCGACACCTTCAGCCGATTTGACAAGCTTCAATCCATCCTCATAGCTCATACAAAAGAGGGCAGTCGAAAATGCATCTGCCTTTGCAGAATCCTCACACAAAACAGAGACCGACTTAAAATATTCTGCAGGCATAAGAGTGTCGGGGTCGATAATGTGGTGATAGGGTTTGCCGTCAACGTAATAAAAGCGCTGATATGAACCACTGGTTACAAGCGACATATTTTCAATCTCGAGATACTCGATATAAGGCTTATCCTCACTGCCATCGGGGTTTTCGATACCCACCTTCCACGGGGCACCGTTCTGCCTGCTGCCAACTGCCCTAACGTTGCCGCCAACGTTGAGCATGTAGCCGTTAATGCCCTCTTTTTGCATCCAATCAGCCACCATCTCAACTGCATATCCCTTAGCGATTGCGCCCACATCCAGCAAAAGCTCGGGGTCAGTGAGATGCACGGTGCTATTAGCTTTGTTAATAACAACGCTGTTAATATCGGTGTGTTTTGACGCCTCTTTGAGCCTATCAAGCTCGGGCAATCGAGCGACGGTCGGGTCATTAACCCCCTCT
>JAZRMJ010000121.1:0-21722 GCA_045647445.1 Acutalibacteraceae bacterium
CCCCCTTAGGTCAAGGCCTTTTAATTTACTTTCTTCTCATTTTAATACGGTCCGGGATGATTTCGGGTTGCTCGCGTCGATTCTTGATATCCTTAATAAAACCACTTATCAAAAACACAACAACAACCGAAGCGCCAATAACAAGCAGTGCGCATACAACCCTCAGCAGCAGATTATATCCACTACCCCAACTGCCGTTATTTTTACGGTCAATTTTGAGCGAGGATATTAGCTTTTGCTGCGCAGCAGAATCCTCGGTGCTGAAGGTGGGGTTGCTGTTATAATAAACCAGCGCAACGCATTTGCCGTCAACCACCGTCAGGCTCTCAACGTAGCAAAAAGCCTCTTCAACCTTAACGGTGTAGTTAAGATAGGGCTGCTCGTTGACCCAAATAACTCGGCTGTCAATCAGCTTAGAGTCAGAAGCAGATATATTGCCCCCAAGCAGAGACAGAGCCTCATTGAGCCTATCGCCTTTAAGACCCGACAGGTTTTTTATCTCGCGAGAGAAGGTGCTCTCCCATACTCTGACCTGAATTTGATAGGTGTTGTCGCTATCGGCAGCATAAAGCAAAATGTTTGACTCTTCGAGCTTTGAGCGAAATGATTTAACCGAAAAGCCGAGCCGTTCAATAAAATCCGAATTGCGTGAGAGGTTAGAGCGATTTAATGCGATCGCCCCATCGGGCAGAGTTATGGCAAAGCCATGCTCGTCATCATAATATTTAGTGCCCTTTGCGAGTGCAACGCTTGATGCACAAGCCATTATTAAAAGGGCGATTACAAGGCAGATAATCCGTTTCATTCGCTCACCTCCTCAAAAAGCTTTTATGGATTTTAGCCTCTGCGATGCTTTGCAGCAGTCAGGGTGTTTTGCATGAGCATGGTAATGGTCATTGGGCCAACTCCACCGGGTACGGGGGTGATGGCTGATGCGACCTCGCTCACAGCGAGGTAATCTACGTCGCCACAGAGCTTGCCCTCTGCGTTGCGATTGATACCAACGTCGATAACGATTGCACCCGGCTTTACCATATCGGCAGTAACAAAGCCTGCTTTGCCGACCGATGCGATAAGAATGTCGGCCTCACGGCAAACCTCTTTAAGATTAGTAGTGCGTGAATGGCAAATGGTCACGGTAGCGTTAGCGTGGAGCATAAGCATTGCCATGGGCTTGCCAACGATGTTGCTTCGGCCTATAACAACACAGTGCTTGCCTGCAACCTCAAGATCGCTGCGGCGAATGAGCTCCATAACGCCGGCAGGGGTGCAGGGCAAAAAGCTGTAATCTCCAATCATGATTTTGCCAACATTTACGGGATGGAATGCGTCAACATCCTTCGAGGGGTCGATGGAGTTGATGACCTCCTTCTCGTCAAGGTGACGGGGGAGGGGGAGCTGACAGAGGATGCCGTCGATATCATCCCTCTTGTTGAGGGTATCGATCAGCTCAAGAAGCTCCTCTCTTGTAGTTTCTGCAGGCAGAGCATATTCCTCAGAGAGCATGCCAAGCTCAGCACAAGCCTTCTTTTTATTATTAACATAAACCCTTGATGCAGGGTCATCGCCAACAATAATAACTGCAAGACCTGGGGTGATGCCCTTAGCCTTTAACTGGTCAACCTCAGACTTAATATCTGCACGGGTGGCAGCGCTTATTGCTTTTCCGTCAATTATCATTTTTAACTTCCTCCGAATTTATAATTTCGCTTCTTGCGCTTTCAAAGAGAGCAGTTTGCTCAGCGCTCAAACGACGGTTATTCATAATATAATCATAAGCCTCGTCGAGCTCAGAGATTTTTGCCTTGGCTCTGATTGCCAGCTCCTCATCGCTTATTTCGACGGTGCCATCCTCATTAATAACGGGAGCATCGCTTGAGAAAACCATATCTTTAAGCTTTTCGCTTTGCTCATTCTGGTCATCGGGCAGCATAGCGGTGTATTTAGCCTTGAGCTCCTCATAGGCAGAGGTCAGGGCATCGTCACTCGCATCCCACTCACAGCCGAGCAGAGCGTAGCCTGCATCAAGCATGGCAGGGTCGTCATACATGCTGCCAAACTGCGAAACATATTCTTCTTCATTTGTGAAGCTCAGTGACTTACGATACATTATAATATAAGCAATTACCGATGCGATAAAGAGAATTATGGCAACAAACTGTGAAATGCTCATTTGACCTGCCATGAGTATAAACTCTGTTTGGCGCATACCCTCAAGCCAGTATCTGCCGAAGGAGTATATTGCAAGGTAAAGAAGGAATATCTGACCTGCAAACTGACGCTTCTTGCTGACCTTGTGAAGCACAAAGAAGGCAACTATGCAAAGAACAGATTCATATAAAAACAGGGGATGCACAAGCAGCTTGCCAATTGAGTCACCTGCAATACCGAACCAGCTGCTACCGGTGGGCATGCCATAGACCTCTTGGTTAAAGAAGTTGCCCCAGCGACCGATACCCTGACCGATTAAAAAGCCGAGCGCCGCAAGGTCAAACATATCAAACAGCTTAATTTTGCGCAGATAGGCTGTTAATCCTCCAAAAAGGAAGGCGCCTATAATACCACCGTAAATGGCGATACCACCGTTGTGGATGCCGAATATATAGCTCAGGTTACCTTTAAATGAGCCGGGTAGGGGCTCACCGTCAAAAATCAGGTAGTAGGCTCTCGCGCAAACGATGGCACCGATAAGACCGACTATTATAACGTCGAGCATGTGGTCGGTGTTTATGTTAAAGCGTTTTGCGTTTTTCATGCCATAAATTATGGCCAGCGCAAAGCCGAGGGCAATAATTATGCCGTACCAATAAACCTCAAAGCTGCCGAGCCTGAAGGCTACGTTATCCATTTTGAATTCTAAGCCAAAGAGGTTATAGTTTCTAACTACTGCGAAATTAAACAAAGAAAACCATCCTTTCTAAGCTCAGCCCTTGTCTGCAGGGTTTATGACCGACATAGCAAAGCAGTCGGCTCTAAACTGAGTGGCAAAGCGCTCAGCAACATCCTGCACCGTAACGGCTGAATAGATATTTTGAACGTCGAATAGGTCGTATCCGTCCATTGCGGCCGACACAAGGTTTGATGCGACTCGCTCGACGCTATTATACAACATAATGTTACGCCCGTAAAGTGCATTTTTAGCACGAAGGAATTCCTCTTTGTCAACACCGAAGGTGCGAATTCGCTCAATCTCGGCCCAAATGGCTGCTGCAACGGCTTCGGGGTCGGTCGATTCGCCCTCAAAGACCTCAACTGCGTAGCCGTGGCCTGTGAAGTAGGAGGCATCAAATCGGTCGTTAATAAGACCTTTTTCCAGCAAATCGTTATAAAGCCTGCTCGACTTGCCTGCGAGCATTTCAAGAGCGATATCGGTCTCAATGCGCTCACGAAGGCTCTTTTCGGGTGGGTCACAAGCCTCTTTGTAGCCCATGCTGAACAGGGGCATAGATACGGGCATTGCCTTTTCGACCCTTGAGCGAAGCACACCACGTTGCTCACTAAAGGTACCACGCTCAATCTCGATGCCCTTTGCATCCTTTAGTACCTCTTGAACCTTTGCAAGCACCTTGTCGGGGTCGACGGCACCTGCAATGCACAAAAACATGTTTGAGGGGTTATAGAAGGTGTTGTAGCATTTATATAGTAGGTCGGCGTTAATTTGAGCGATAGACTCAGTGGTGCCTGCAATATCAATTCTAACAGGGTGCTCAGCAAACATTGAGCATAACAGATTAAAGAAACAGCACCAATTGGGGTCATCGTCATACATTCTTATCTCTTGACCGATTATGCCCTGCTCCTTTTGGACGGTAGCCTCGGTGAAGTAGGGGTGGCGCACAAAATCGAGCAAAATATCGAGGTTTTCGTCAAACTTTTCGGTGCAAGAGAAGAGGTAGCAGGTGCGATCAAACGAGGTGTAGGCGTTGGCGTAGCCACCTGTTTTTGAGAAACGGTCAAATGCGTCGCCCTCTTCGCTCTCAAAAAGCTTGTGCTCAAGAAAATGAGCGATACCCTCGGGCACCTCGGTGAAGCTGTCTTCACCCTTAATGCGAAAACGGGTGTCAATCGAGCCGTAGCGAGTGCCAAACAGAGCGTAGGCTGTGGCAAACTCAGGCTTTGGGCAGATTAAGATTTTAAGACCTGACTCATGGAGTGCGCTTATGCATTGCTCACCCAGACGGTCATCGGTTAAAATGCGTTTTACCATTATAATCCTCCCTTATTTGCCAAGCAGTTTATAAACTGTGTCAAGCTTTAAACCCATGGCTGCTTCGATTATCTGCTCACGGGTGACCGAATTAACGCGCTCGCTCAGTTCCTCGGGTGAGAGCAACGTATCGTCAAACAAACGGTCGGCATACCAACGGTCGGTAACAGCCTGAGAATCGTAGGCGCCTTTAAGTGAGCCGCAAATAGAAAGCTTTGAGGCTTCGATAATGCTGTCATCAAAACGGCCTGCTTTAAGATGCTCAATCTGGTCTAGCACGGCCTCATAGGTTTTATCCATATTATCAAACTCAACACCACTGTCGATAAGCAGTATGCCCTTTTTGCGCACGGCTCTTGCAGCGCAGTAGTAGCAAAGGCTCATTTTTTCGCGCACGTTTGAGAAAAGCAGTGAGTAGGGGCCACCACCCAAAATATCGACCATAACCATGGTCGGGTAGCTTACAGCATCCTCACCTGAGGGGCAGGCAAAGCCCATCACGAGCTTGCCCTGAGCGACCGGCATTGAGTCGCTTATATTTTGCACCTGCTCAGAGGGAGCGTGGGCTATAGGGGCAGTGGGGCGATAGATGTTTCGGCGAGCCGTCTTTTCGAGGGCGCGCAAAAATGCATCATAAACCTCATCGTGAGGCTTATCGGCAGTTACTGCAATGCGAAAATGAGCAGTAGCAAGCATCTCTTTCCATACAGAATAGAGCTCACCTCGGGTCAGCGCGAGCGCCTGCTCTTTGGTGCCGTTGACGGGCAGACCGAAGGGCTCACCCTCGCACATTGCTTCAACACAGCGATTGCGAGCGAAGGTGCGCTTATCGTTGATTTCGCCCTCAATCTCTTCGATTTGAATGCGCTTTTCACGATTAAAATTGCTTTCTAAAAAGCCACCCTCATCCACTGCAGGGTCAAATATCAAATCAAACAGAAGCTGTGAGCAGTCGGAGAATATGGGGTCGGGCAAAAACTTATCTTCTACAAATATGATGCCGGCTCTTAAGGTCAGCATATCGCCAAGCTTATCGACGCCTGCTCCAATGGATGCACCGTAGAGGGTGTCGAGTCGGCGGCTGAGCTCCATTGGGGATGGGTGACGGGCGCAACCGTTTGAGATTAAGAGGGTGAGCATCGACAGAGCGGCTACACTCTGCTTCTCAAGGGGCAAATAGGCAGTCACCGAGATGCGGGCAGTTTTGAATCGGTGGGATGGGATGTAGCAGCCATCAACACCGTCAGCCAATTTTTTAAGAACAATTTGGTCATTCATTATCAAAAACAGCATCCTTTCGTCAGATGTATGGGGTCACGATTAAAATTTTAATGATATACATTATATCATATTATGGTCAAATCAGGCAATAACTTATACGATTTTTTACTAGGATAGGCAAAAAAATCTTTAAATTAGTGCATTTTGTAATCTTTTTGTAACTTTTTTAGTACTTTTTCGTTTTTTTGACTTGAAATTTGCGATAACTTTGTGTAAAATGAATAGAGCGCTTTACATAAAGTCTAAAAAATAACGGTTTTCGTAATGCAAAGTAACAAGCCTTAGCAAAGGGGATGTCAACATGTCAAATCGCATGTTCCAAAGTATCATTCATCAGATGAGAGAGGCCATAGACCGTACCATCGGTGTTATGGACGATACTCACACCGTTATCTCATGCAGCAACCTTGGCCGCATAGGTGAGGTTCACAATCTTCCTCAGGTTTCATCAGGCGAAACCTTTGTCAAGGGTTCTTATACCTATAAGCCCTTTGGCACAGCAAAAGCAACCGACTATATCCTTTTTGTTGAGGGTGTCGATCAGCAGGCAGAGAAGTATGCTGCCCTGTTGGCTGTTGCGCTGACCAATATCAAGCAGTTCTATGACGAGAAGTTTGATAGAGGCAATTTTGTTAAAAACATAATACTCGACAATATTCTTTCAGGAGATGTTTATCTCAAGGCTCGTGAGCTTCATTTTAACAATGCAACTCCTCGCGCCGTATTGCTCGTTCGCATTACCTCAACCAACGACGTTTCGGTATTCGACGTGCTTCAAAACATCTTCCCCGATCGCAATAAAGATTTTGTTATTTCTATCAACGAGACCGATATTGCCATTGTTAAAGAGACCAACTCAACTGCCGATGCTAAAGACCTTGAGAAGCTTGCAAGCTCTATCTCTGATACCCTTTCAAGCGAGTTCTTTACCCACGTGCTTGTTGGTGTAGGTACCGTCGTTGAGGGCATTAAGGAGCTCGCTCGCTCCTTTAAAGAAGCGCAAATTGCCCTCGAGGTCGGCAAGGTGTTTGATACCGAAAAAACCATTGTCAGCTACGATAATCTCGGCATCGCCCGTCTTATCTATCAGCTGCCTGTAACTCTTTGCGAGACCTACCTCAGAGAGGTCTTTAAGCGTGGCTCAATCGAGAGCCTCGACCAAGAGACCCTCTTTACCATTCAAAAATTCTTCGAAAACAATCTGAACGTTTCAGAGACCTCTCGCAGACTCTTCGTTCACCGCAACACTCTGGTCTACAGGTTGGAAAAGATTAAGAAGCTCACAGGCCTTGACCTGCGTGAGTTTGATCATGCTATCGTATTTAAAATTGCCCTTATGGTCAAGAAGTATCTTAGCGCCAATCCGACCAAATATTAAAAAGGATGGCGATAACTATAGCACGCAAGGATACCGCCCGAGAGCAGTCTAATTCACGCACTCAGATTGAGTTTAAAGGCGTTTATAAGACCTACAAAAACGGTACCGACGCTCTCAGGGATTTTAACCTAAAGATTAACCGTGGCGAATTCGTATTCGTTGTCGGCCCCTCCGGCGCAGGCAAGAGCACCTTCATGAAACTCATCATGAGAGAAGAAAAAATGAGCGCCGGTGAAATAATAGTCGGTGGCTATAAGCTAAGCCACATCAGCCGCCGTCAGATACCTATGCTGCGTCGCACCATGGGTATCGTGTTTCAGGATTTTCGCCTAATACCCACTATGAACGTTTTTGACAACGTTGCATTCGCTATGCACATTGTGGGAGCCTCAAAACAAGAGATTCGCAAGCGCGTTTCTTATGCGCTTAACCTTGTTGGCCTTACTGCCAAAGCTCGCTCTAAGCCCAGTGAGCTCTCGGGTGGTGAGCAGCAGCGTGTCGGTCTTGCAAGAGCGCTCATCAACAACCCCTCCCTCATCATTGCCGCCGAGCCTACGGGTAACGTTGACCCACGCATGTCCTACGAAATAGTTGAGCTTTTGAGCGAGATTAACCGTCGTGGCACCACCGTTATAATGGTTACCCACGAGCATCAGCTCGTGCGCGACTTTAACCGTCGAGTTGTTATGATTGAGGGTGGTACCGTCGTTGCCGACAACGCCGACTCTTTTGTTGGCGACGGTGTGCGCGATACCGACGATTACACTCGTCAGCCCACCGTGTCGACCGAATACGTTGGCGATACCGAGGGCGACCACACCGAGTTACCTGCTCAGGATGATGAGAGCGTATTCATCCTCGAAAAATCAGAGGATAAAACCGAATCAGCCTCCATTAAGGCTGAAGAGGGCGCCTTCGTTATCGGTGGCAAAGGCTCTCAGGAAGGCGGTGACGCCCAATGAAAATGAGAAGCTTTAAATATCTTGTCGGTGAGGGCATTAAAAACATATGGGCAAACCGTTTGATGTCGCTTGCATCAATCGGTGTGCTTGTAGCCTGCATGCTCATTACCGGTGTAGCCGTTGTGCTCACCCTCAATGTTGACCGTTCGCTCGGCGACCTTGAGAAGCAAAACGTTGTTATGGTCTACTTCACCGATGCGCAAAACCCCGATAAAGACGGTAACTATATTACCGATGCGCAGGCTAAAAAGCTGACCAAAAACAAGATTGCCAAGATTAAAAACGTAGCGTCTGCCGAATTTATTTCTCGCGACAAGGGCCTTGAGGGTCTGCTTGAGGATATGAAGGGTAGCGAAACTCTCTTTGAGTATCTAGGCGACGATAACCCTCTGCCCAATGCAGCAAGAGTTAAGTTTAAAGACCTTACAAAGTTTGACAAAACCATAAAAGCAATCGAAAAGCTTGAGGGCGTTAAGAATGTTCGCCATCAGCGTGAGGTTGCCGAAAAACTGACGGGCATTCGTCAAACCGTCAACATCGCAAGCGTTTGGATTGTAGCGTTGCTGCTTGTAATCGCTATTGCCATCGTTTGCAACACTATTAGAATCACAATGTATAATCGCAAGCTCGAAATCAGCATCATGAAAGCAGTTGGTGCTACCGATGCGTTTATTCGCTTCCCCTTCATGGTTGAGGGTGTTATGCTGGGTCTTTTGGCATCGGTCTTTACAACAGGTCTTTTATATGTCGTTTATCGTGTTGCTGCAACCGAGTTTGAGCTTGTAATGACCGACTTTACAGCCATACCCTTCAGAGAGTTCGCTCTGCCCTTGTTTGGCGCATTCGCACTTATCGGTATAGCCGTTGGTTTGGTTGGCAGCCGATTCATTATCGCTAAATATCTTAGAAAGGAAGGTAGCGAGTTCCGTGCGCTTTAATATTAAAAAGATAATATCTGTCGCTCTTTGCGCCGTTATGATATCTCTTGCTGCCGCGATAGCCCCTTCCAGCACCTCAATGGTCACCACAGCCGAGGCTAAGACTGTGTCGCAGTATCAAAATGACCTTAACGCAGCTAAGGCGCAGAGCAATAAGCTCAAGGCCGAGCTTGCATCTCTTAAAAAGAAGAATGCTCCCTATGAGCAGCAAAAGGCAGCTCTCGATAAGTCGATTGCTGCTACTCAAAAAGAGATTAATCTTTATGAGGATCAGATTAACGCCTGCGAAAAGACCATTCAAGAAACCTCAAAAAAGCTCGCTGAGCAAAAAGAAAAATTCAAAAAGCGCCTAGTCGCTATGTATACAAACGAGAGCTCAACCCTTTCGGTGTTATTATCAGCTGAGGATTATGGAGATTACCTCGCCAAAGCCGAGCTTGTTGATACCGTAACCCGCAAGGATTATGAGCTAATCACCGGCATTGTTGAGGCTGTTGAGCTGCTTAACGAGGCCAATACAGTGCTTGTAACTGCAAAGGCCGAGATTGATGCTAAAAAGGCCGAGCTTATGAAGCAATATGCCGAGGTTAACGCCATCGTCTCTAAATATAATAAAGATATGGCAGAAATAAATGCTGACCTCGAAAAGCTCAAAAAGGAAGAAGCCGAGATTGAGGCTGCCATCAAAAAAGCTCAGCAAGGCAACAATAACCACACCCAAACCGACAGCAACAAAAACGTAATCAACGGCACCGGCAACTTCGCTTGGCCTGTACCGGGATACTACACCATCAGCTCCCATTTTGGCAAACGATGGGGTCGCAACCATAACGGCACCGACATTGCATCAAGCAACGGCACCGTCTATGGCGCAAGAATTGTTGCAGCTGATTCGGGCACCGTTATTTTGAGTAAATACTACAGTGGTTACGGTAACTGCGTTATCATCGACCATGGTTATATTAACGGTGTTCACTACACCACCCTCTACGCCCACATGAAGGCTAAGAGCCATCTAAAAGTTGGCGATACCATCAAAAAGGGTGCAACTGTAGGCTACGTTGGCGCAACGGGTAACGTTACCGGCCCTCACCTTCATTTTGAGGTAACGAGAAACGGCGTTAAGGTCAACCCGATGAACTACTACGATTAATAATAAGTCTTTTAAACGTGAAACGCGATTTTACGGAGGTATACAGCATGGTTAAACTTAAGCGTATTTTATCGACAGCGCTTTGTGTAGCTATGCTGTTTTCTGTTGCCCTAATCGGCCCACCTGATAGCGCAATGTCGGCCAAAGCAGCTACCAGCGCTGAGATTCAGGCTCAGCTCGATGCTGCCAAAAAAGAGAGCAACCGACTCAAGGCAGAAATTGCATCGCTGGAAGCAGCCAACGCTCCCCATGAGAAACAGCGTCAGGCCATCAGGCGCCAGATAGAGGCAACGGTTAAAGAAATCACCCTCTTTGAGGAGCAGATTGCCCTTTGCGAGAAGGATATAAAAAATCTCAATAAAGATATTGCAACGCTTGACGATAAGTGTCAGGCTCAGGCTGATGAGTTTAAAAAGCGCCTTGTTGCCATCTACACGGGCAAAAACAGCTTTTTGAGCGATTTGAGCTTTTTGATGTCGAGCAGCAACATGGCAGATTATCTTGCTAAAGTTGAATTGCTCGAGACTATGTCGCGCAGAGACAATATGATAATCGAGCAGCTTAAAAAAGATATTGAAGCCGTTGAAAAGAAAAAGGCAGCCATCGATGCCAAAAAAGCTGAGCTCGATAAGGCAAAAAAAGATATCGATGCCAAAAAGCTGATACTCAACGAGCAGTATAAAAAGGTCAACTCTATCGTTATGTCTAACGAAGAGGCAATCAGGCAGGCCGAGAAGCAGGCTGCAGAGCAAAAGCAGAGAGAAAAGGATTTGCAAAAGGCCCTCGAAGATGCAAAAATTTTTGAGAATGGTGCCGTCGGCACGGGCAAAATGGCTTGGCCTGTAATCGGCTTTCAAAAAATCACCTCTCCCTTCGGCTACCGAATCCACCCCCTGACAGGCAAGTGGAAGCTTCACACAGGCACCGATATCGCAGGAGCAGGCTGCTACGGTGCGCGAATTGTTGCTGCCGACTCAGGCGTTGTTATTCTCAGCAAATACTATGGTGGCTACGGCAACTGCGTTATGATTGACCACGGTAACGGATTAGTTACCCTCTATGCCCATATGTCAAAACCCAGCACCCTGAAGGTGGGTCAATCGGTCTATAAGGGCAAAACCACCGTCGGTTACGTCGGTGAGTCGGGTAACGTTGATGGGCCTCACCTTCATTTTGAGTGCATCAAAAACGGTGAATATATTAACCCGATGCAATTCTATTGATACTCCGTCCGGTGGCTCTCGCTACCGGACTTTGTTTTAAAAAGATGGGAGCGCTGTTTATGAGCGAAGAATTTAACGAGCAACCTTTAGAAATACAAAACGAAGAAACAACCGAAATCGAAGCGATAGATGAGGAGCCGATTAAGCGCAAGGAGCCTGTTAAAATCCCCCTATCGACCTTCATAATGGGCTGTGCTGCTTGCCTTATAATAGGCAGTGTGCTCGCTCGCACCTTCTTTCCCATCAGCTCAAACAGTCCACTCGCAGATAAAATTAATTTGATTGATAAGCTTATCAGCGAGAACTATATTGACGCTGATAAAATGGATAAAGATAAAATGAACGACACTGCCTTGTGGGGCTATGTTGCAGGTCTTGAAGACCCCTATGCCGCCTATTTTGACGGCAAGAGCTACACCGAGCTTCAATATTCAAACGCAGGCGGCACCCACGGAATCGGCATTACTGCCGTTTATTACGATGAGGGTGGTGGAATTTATATTACCCGAGTCAACCCCAACTCACCTGCTAAAAACGCAGGTCTGCTTGCGACCGATATTATCACAGCCGTTGACGGCAAGGCAGTAACACGCGAGAGCTTCTCTCAGGATATGGATGGTATCAGGGGCGAAAAGGGCACAAAGGTTAAGCTGACCATTAAAAGAAAAAATAAAAGCCTCGATATTGAGGTAACAAGAGACGAGTTTACAGTCGAAGCAGTCTATAGCCGAATGATAGGCGATATCGGTTATATTTATATTGATACCTTCAACAAGATAACCGAGGTGCAGTTTAACGAAAACCTCGAGTGGGTGCTCAGCCAAAAGGCAAAGGGCATCATCTTTGACCTAAGAGGTAACACGGGTGGTCTTGTTGACGTGACCAACAATATGCTCAACCCCTTACTCGGTGAGGGCGAGATAGGCTACGCTCTTTACCAAAAGGGTGAGCGCAAGCGACTCGGCTGGTCAGATAAAAAGTCGGTTGACCTGCCCTTTGCAGTATTGACCGATAAAAACACAGCCAGTAGCGCAGAGTATTTTGCTTCAGCCCTTCGCGACAGCGCAAAGGCAAAGCTGATTGGCACCACCACCTACGGCAAGGCCATAATGCAAACCACCTACGCCCTCGGAGACGGCTCAGCCCTCAGAGTGACGGTAGCAAAAATCTTCACTGCCTCGGGCACCGATTATCATAAAAAGGGACTAAAACCCGATGTTGAGGTCAGCTACACCGAGGAGCAACAAAAGAATTGGTTTTTGCTGACCGACGATGATGACCCCTTTATCCAAGCAGCGATGAAGTCGTTTGAAGGCAATTAAAGAAGTTTTGTCTAAAATCCAACTTGACTATTGCCAATTGACAAGTTAAAACAAAATTAGAAAGTTCGTTTAAACGCAATACTCGTTTAAACGAACTTTTCGTTAAAACGAAGTATTTATAAAGAGGAGGGCTTTAAATGCGCTATCTGACAGCCAAGCAAACTGCAGACAAATGGGGTCTTACCGTGCGTCGAGTTCAAGATTTGTGCAAGCAGGGCAAGATATCGGGTTCGGTGCGGCATGGCCGTGAATGGATGATACCTGAATATTCTGACAAGCCGATGGATATGCGCAAGCCTTGTTCAAAAAAACAAGCGCATCATGCCCCTATCTATCATGACGGCAACTACGTCTTAACTGCAATCGGGATCTACACCCGACCGGGCACAGCTGATGAGGTACTTGCCTCACTCGAGAAGGCGCCACCCTTTTATGATATGTTTAAGGCTCAAATCATGCTCTACAGAGGTAATAGTGAAGACGCTAAAAAGCTCCTGCTTAAATATAAAGACAACACCGATTTTGCAGTTCGCTCCACCATCGGCATGAATTTGGTAATGTGCGCCACCTGTGAGGGCGACGGTGGTCTATGGCGACAGGCTATGCAATTTCTTGTAGAGTCTGAAACTCATAGTGAGAACCAAGTTGTTTTGAGGGATTTTTTGATTGCTGCTAACGCAAGCACGGTTGACGATATGAGCTATTTTCCTGAATGGTTTCGTCGTGGCGATTTTACCCCTTTGCCAAGACAGGCTATGCCCCTTGCGAGATATTATTATATAAAATACCTTTATATAGCTGCCCATGAGTATAAAATAGACGGTGACCACGGGCGTAGATACGCAATGGACTTTTTGAAGCAGCTGCCTCTTGTGATTGAGCCCCTCATATCTCAAACTCATATAGAGGGAGCGCTGATAACCGAGGCAGGGCTTAGAATGATGTGTGCCGTTGCCTATCACGTTGGAGACGATAATCAGAGGGCAACAGAGCACATTTCAAAAACACTCGACCTTGTTTTGCCCGATAGATTATATTTGATACTTGCCGAATACCGTCACCGGCTTGGCAGTCTGCTCGATACAATGCTCGCAGAGAGAGACCCTAAGGCATTGGCAGAAGTCAAAAAGATGTCGAAGGTCGTTCAAGTGGGCTGGATTAGATTGCACAATCAGGTCAGAGATCGCACCATAGCTGACAACCTTTCACTTCGTGAGCAGCAGATTGCAAAGCTCGCAGTCTACGGTCTTGCTAACAAGGAGATTGCCGAGCGACTTGGCATTTCGGTTAACGCTGTTAAGCAGATACTCAGAAACGTTATGGATAAAACGGGTGCAACCACCCGCCAAGAACTACACAAATATCTGTAAAATGGTGTAGTAAAATAAAAAAACGACAAAAAACTATGCAAAATAGTTTTTCCTTGGGTAGTGTATTTTTTTAACTTTCCCCTATAATAATATCAAAATAGTAATAGGGGGTTAATATATGGGCGAGACAAAAAGTCATCGTGAGGGCGACTTGTACAAGACCCTAACTGTAGGCGGCAAAGAATTTATTGTTGTATACGGCTACTATTCAGAAAATGAGAGACTGACCTGTGATCCCATGCCTATATACCCTAATCTCTCAGAGTATCCTGAGTTTACCGACGATGGTAAGCCGATTGTAACCTGCATACAAGATGCTTGCACCCACTACCGACCACTTAACGGTCAGAGCGGAGAGGGCTGGTGCGCTGACTGCAGCTACTACTCTGACCCGAAGGAAGAAATCGGAGTTTGCCAAAACAACAATATGAATGCGATTCACAATCACCCCCTTGAGGAGGCGTAAACAATGAAAAAGAAATTTATGACTAAGGCATTATCGCTGCTGGTGACAGTTATCATGGTGGTAGGAATGTTCCCCCTCTTTGCTACCGCCGACGAGCCTGATAATCGAGTTGCCGATATATCCACCATGGATAATTGGAAGACCTTTTTCGGCACCGATGTTAAATCAACCGAAAATGCAGGTGGCGTGTGGACCGACAAATCTGTATTTTTGAATGCCGACCAATTCCCTGATACGGTCAAGATGCTCGACGATAAGAACAACTTTCTTGTTGCGCTGTCTGCTATCGCATCTAACAAAGAGATAGTCGGTTACGCTACCATACCTACCGATACCGTTTTGGTGCTTGACCTGTCAGGCTCAATTAGCGATAGCGCCGATGAGCTTGTGATTGCAACTAACCGTGCTATCGAATCTCTGCTTGACACCAACAAAAACAATCGTGTCGGTGTTGTAATGTATTCGGGTAACACCGATTTCGGCACCACCTCTTATTCACAGGGCACAAAGGTTTTGCTGCCCATTGACCGTTACACCACCGCCGAAACTGCAAGAGTTAATCTCGGCACCAACCGTAACCCCAATTGGATTACCTACAACAGATACATAGACCTTGACGATAGCACTGTTGAGATTAACTCCACCGTCAAAAACTCTGCCAACGCAAAACCCACCGTTGCCAGCAAGAGCGTTGAGGGTGGAACCTATATTCAAAGTGGACTTTTTGCAGGTCTCAGGCTGTTTGAAACAGCAGATGTCACAGTTGACGGCAACTTCCAGGACGGACAAAAGCGTTTGCCCATCCTTGTGCTTATGTCTGACGGAGACCCGACTACTGCAACCTCTCGCTTCGCAGCCGTCGACCAGATCTATCAAAAGCAGGTTGCGAACCCTGATTTTGATCGCCGCAAACCCGAATCAGCTTCAAATCCCAGATATATTTACGTTGACACCGATGAGTCAGATGCAGGTCGAGGCAGTGGCACTACCCCTGCGATGGGCTTTTTGACTCAGCTGACCGCATCCTACGTTCGCAATCGCATTGAGCACCATTATAATTGCGAGGGCAGCAGCCTTTTCTATACCCTCGGCCTAGGTGTTGACGGCTCTGGGGATAACGAGGTTACCGTTGCCGAAACAGTGCTTGACCCCGAGCAGACTACCAGCACCATTGACGGCTATTGGAACACTTATATGGCATTGAGAGATACACAGAGCATGGAGCTTACCGTTCCCTCTACTACCAGTTCCAACAGCACAAAAACCGTTGCTGTATATAAAAACGCAAACGCAGTCAATCGCAACTATGTTGACGAGTATTTTGAGGCAGCTAACAGCAACGATATGCTTAATGCCTTCCAAAAAATCGTTGAAGAGATTATAATTCAGTCTCGTTATTACGCTACCGACCTTGAGGGTGGCAACCCCGACTTTAGCGGCTATTTGACCTTTGAGGATTATATCGGTGAATATATGGAGGTTAAAGATATTAAGGGCGTTCTTATAGGCGATACCCTCTTTAGCGGAGCAGCCCTCACCTCTAAAATCAATTCAAGCGAGGATGGTCTCGGCGCCATCGAGAATCCTACCGAGTTGGGCGATGAGTTTATAAGAGCGGTCACAACCCGTTTGGGCATAACCGACGTTAAAGAAGCTCAAAACCTCGTTGCTCAGGCATGGGCTCATGGACAGCTTGCCTATTCTAATGATAACGGCGAAGAAACCTTCAGCAACTACATCGGCTGGTATTCGAGAGCCGACGGCTCCTTCGCAGGCTTCTGGCATGAGGGAGTTACCACTGCCCCGAGCGATGCCGTATACACCAACAAATCCTACGGCTTACTCGGTCAGGCTGACGGCAATATTAAAGACAGCGACATGATGTTCATGTCTATTCAGGTTCATACCGATATCGAGTCAGGTATGCAGCGTGTTATGTGGAAGATTCCTGCAGCCCTTATGCCAATGGTTACTTATAAGGTCACCGTTCAAGGCAACAGCATTGAAACTGCTACCGAGTCGCAGCTTGAGATTATTGACGCTTCTCCTGTCAGACTACTCTTTGAGGTTGGCCTCAGAGAAGACATTAACGAGCTGAGCGTTGCCAATATAATCGACCCCAAATTTATCGGTAACGATGGCGTGACCCGTCACTTCTGGTCAAATTATTGGGATAGAATGGGCTCAACCGACCCTAACGGTTACCGTTCAACCATATCCTACTTCCAGCCATCTGATCAGAATGAACGCTACTTCTACACCGAGGATGCAAAGATTTTTGCAAAGTCGGGCAACGACTACACTACTGTTACCGATGAGGATTACAGCTTTGATGCAGAGGGCGAATATTATCATGCTCGCTGGATATTCACCTCAGCCGATCGTCCTACTCGCCTTTATGAGCGCATTTCTAAAGAATCGCTCGAAAAGCGTGTATATGAAGACGGCGAGTGGATTATCCCTCTCGGCACCATCTATCGCTACTACACTCCTTATCAGCTTCATAAGACTGATAACAAGACAGAGTCTATTGAATACCGCAACTATCCTCACATCACTGCTCACGAAGACCATTTGGACGTAACCTCAACCCTCGGTAACAACGGTCGATTGAGCGTAACCCCTGCACAGGGCATACGCCTTTCTAAGAGCGTGGATATTACCGTTCCCGGTGCAACCAATCTGTTCAAATTTCGCATAACCCTTGAGGCACCGAGTGGTGAAACGCTCGAGGATGAATACCCCGTTACCGTTGCAAAGTTTGGCGAGGTAGTGGGCGAAAAGAGCACCGTTGAAGTCAAAAACAGCACTATCGAGATAGACCTTGAGGCAGGTCAATCGGTCTACATTACAGGCCTTACCAGCGGCACCAAATACACCGTTGAGGAGCTCGAGAGTAACCCCGATTATAAGGTGAAGAGCGTTCACGTTAACGGCGTTAACGTATACGGCGACATTGCTGTAGGCAGCATTACAGACTATTCAATTGATGCAGTTGACTTCCTCAACACACCCACAAGTGAGGGCAACCTGATAATTTCTAAGTCGGTTACCCATTCCTACGGTGAGGATTATCAAATCCCCGACAGTCTCCGGTTTACTGCAAGAGTAACCCTCTCTAACAGCCGTGAGTCGGTCGCAAACAAGACCTATAATCTTGTTGCCGAGTCAGGTCGCAGCAACGTAACCACCAACGCCGACGGTCAATTCACCGTTGAGCTCAAGGCAGGTGAGTCGGTAGCAATCGAGGATATCCCCGAGGATACCCACTACACCATCGAAGAGATTAATATTCCCGACGGCTTCACCCTTGATATCGACAGCAGCGTTAACGTTATCGGTCAAATAAATGCCGATTCCAACGTTGTCGCACAGCTTGTTAACAGATATCAGGCAGATTCGGTCAGCCCCAAGGTTGACATTACCGTCAGCAAGGAGCTTGTTGGCCGTGATTGGATGAACGATACCTTCTCCTTCACTTTAAGTCGCATTGATATGCTCTCAACTGCCAGCTACGTTGAGATAGGCAGTGGTGTTATCAGCGCTGAGGGTGAGCAGCTAACCCTTGACCTGGATGATGAGGTTTATGATAAGGTCGGCACCTATCACTATGTTATCACTGAAGCCAAGGGACCCAACGGCAACGGTATCACCTATGATGCAGTAGAGCGCCGCATACACGTTGAGGTTACCGACCTTGATATGGATGGCAAGCTCGAGATTTCATCAGTTACCAACGTCAATGCAACCATCGTCAGCGGTAATGCAACCGACGGATGGGAGATTGCCGCAGAGTTTAGAAACAGCTACGCTCCCATCAAGGGCAGCTCGGTCACCATCGCTGTTGATAAGCAGATGGCTGGCAACAACTTTGCACTCAATGGCTTTAAGTTTGCACTTTACGATGAAGAAGAAACCAGCGTTATCTATGAGTCGACCCTGACCGATTCAAACGGACGCGCAACCTTCAACATCGCATATCCCGCCGATATGGCAGGCACCACCGTTAAGTACATACTTCGTGAGATCTACACAGGCGTTTCGGGCATGGTTTATGATCCTGCCGTCTATGATGTAGAAGTCAGAATAGTCGATAACGGCGACGGAACAACCTCTGCCTTTGCCACTATCGCACCGCAGGGAACCACCGATTATGTGGCAATTCCCACCTTTACTAACACCTATGACCCCGAAAATGGTGAGTTCATTATTGCAGGCAAAAAGAATCTTGCAGGCAGAGTTCAAAACGCAGGCGAATTCACCTTTAACCTCTACAAAACCGAGTCGGCAAATACCGATATCAAGGATGCTCAGTTGATTGACACTGCAACCAACTCAGCAACAGGCGACTTCGTGTTTGATCTGCTCACCTTTGCACAGCCGGGCGATTACTATTTCGCAATAGCTGAGGCTAAGGGCAACGCAGGTGGCGTTGCTTATGACGAAACTGTTCACAGAATACTTGTTGAGGTCGATGATATCGGTGGCAAGCTGATTGCAACCCTTGCCCAAGCTCCTCAGGGTGGCATAGTCTTTAACAATACCTACTCTGTTCAAGCTATACAAATGCCTCTCGGTGGTATTAAGCATTTAGCCGGCAGACCTATCGAAGACGGCGAATTCACCTTTGAACTTAAGGATGCTGCAGGTAACGTTATTGACACCGTATCAAACAAAGGCAGTCGCTTTGATTTTGACCCGATTGAATACACCAAAGCAGGCGAGTATAGCTACATCGTCTCTGAGGTGATCGGCAGCAAAAAGGGCGTAGCCTATGACAAGAGTCAATATAATATTAAGGTAGTTGTTATCGATAACGGTGAGGGCAAGCTGCTTCACACCGTAGCCATCACAAAGAATGAATTGTCGGTAACAGGCATGACCTTTAACAACATTTATACTCCCGCATCCACACCGATAAATATCGTCGGTCATAAGTATCTGACAGGCAGAGATATTAATAGTGAGGCTGAGTTCAAGTTTGATCTTATCAACGTTGGCTCAGCAACCGTGGTTGATACTGCAAATTGCGACGTAACGGGCAACATCCGTTTTAAGCCCTTCATAGCTCATGCTGCAGGGGTATATCGCTTCAGAGTGGTTGAGCAGGATACTATGCTCCCGGGTATCACCTACGATACCTCTACTTATGATATGACCATCGAGGTTTATGACAATTTGGATGGGCAGCTGGTTGCTGACTACGAAAACGCTTCTATCACAAAGGCTGGCCAAGAGGTGCAGCTTATCGAGTTCAACAACAGCTACAAGGCTGCTCCTACAGGTCTGACCCTCGAGGGCAAGAAATATCTCGACGGTAGAAACATTAGGAACGGCGAGTTCAGCTTCATTCTCAAGGATAGCGAGGGCAACCCCGTCGAATCGGTGCATAACGTCGGAAACACCGTCACCTTCAGTGAAATAACCTTCAGCGATGTAGGTGTTTATGTCTACACCGTCTATGAGGATGATGGCGATGCATTAGACGGTGTTACCTATGATAAGACCGTCTATGAGGTTACAGTGGTTGTTACCGATAATCTTGAGGGCGATTTGATTGCCGATACCACGATTAAAGTGGTCGATGGCGACGAATCCGATATCGAGTTTAATAACCTTTTCACTCCTGCCGATATTCAGGTTAAGCTGAATATTAAGAAGCTGTTAGAGAATAAATCTAATAAGCAGTTAGGTCTTGACGGCTTTAAGTTTAAGGTGGTCGGTGAGCAATTGGATGAGACGCTCGTTTCGGATAAGAACGGTCTGGCTGAGCTTATTCTAAATCTGAGCGCAGATCAGATCGGCAAGACCTTGACCTTTAAGATTACCGAGGTCAATACCGCGCTTGATTATATGGTATATGACACTGCTGAGCACACCGTGACCGTAACCGTAGAGGTCGACAATAATGGCGTTCTCAGCACCAAGCTAACCCAAAACGGCGAAGAGACCGATGCAATTCTGGCTGAGTTCACCAACACCTATGAGGGTGAGCCTGTGCCCGAAGCACCCAAAACGGGCGACCATCGCAACGTTTGGATGTGGGCAGCATTGCTGTTCGTATTCGGTGGCATAGCCATTGCAGCAGGCATCAAAAAATCTAAGACCCGATAAAAGTTAGATGGCACCCTCTGTAGTTAAGGCTACAGAGGGTGTTGTTTAATTGATATATAACGATAGGGCAACGAGGCGATAAATTTATTGAAATTAACATTAAATAACTATTGATTTTTTAAACTTAGTGTGATATAATCGATGTTGCGATTGAAAAGAATCGCAACAATTTCCGGGTGTGGCGCAGTTGGTAGCGCGCTTGACTGGGGGTCAAGAGGCCGCAGGTTCAAGTCCTGTCACTCGGACCATATCGAGTGTTCATAACGGATTTGCGTTATGGACACTCGATTTTTTGTAATTTCGTGTTTCTTCGTTATGTATGGAGCAGGTTTTAAGCCTGCTCTTTTGTTTTATGCGGATTTGGTAATATACTCGACGGCTACTCCTTTTCGTGTATCTGCCTTGTAATTACTTCCGCATTCGGGTATCTCAATATACCCAATGAATTTGTAATGGATCATAATTCTCTGACTGCGGTTTTTACCAACACCTTCTGTTTCACAAACCGTTATCTCGTCTATGAGTTCCCGAAGGAGTGGTGCAGTCAATTTTTGCATTTCCATAAATCTTCGGATAGCGTTAATAAAGCGGTCTTTGTTCTGTTGCATTGTGCCGAGATTGTTTATCCTCTCGTTTAAGGTTGCAATCTTGCTTTTCAGTTCCATACGCTCCACTTCGTATTTGTGGGATAACTGCATAAACCATTCATCCGTCACTTTGCCCGAAACATTGTCCTCATAGAGTTTTTCGTAAAGTTCGGCAACCTTTTGGTTTCGTGCCGTACAGCGTTGCAGTTCGCCTTGTAAGGCTTTTTGCTCGTTGAAAATATCCTTTTGTGTCTTTTGAGCAAGCAGATCTGCAAAGGTTTCCTCGTCCCTTTGTAAGATCATAGCCATTCGCTTTAGTTCAAGCATTACTACTTGCTCTATGGCATCGGCTCGGATATAGTGCCTTGTTTCGCAAGTTCCTCTCGTATCCACCTTGTAATTGGAGCAACTGAAATACTGAATATTCTTGTTTATGGTGTTCACGTGCGACCACAACTTGCTACCACAATCGGCACAGTAGAGCAAATCGCAGAACATATTCTTTTCGGCATTATCTACTTTCGGTGCTCGGCGTTTAGTTTTCTTGGTGAGCTTCTGTACCGCTTCAAAGGTTTCACGGTCGATTATTGGCTCGTGAACATCCTTGAACACCGCCCAATTTTCTTCGGGGTTAGGAATACGGGCTTTGTTCTTGAACGACTTTGAATAGGTCTTGAAGTTGATTACATCACCGCAGTATTCCTGCTGAGCAAGTATCTTA
>JAZRMJ010000122.1:0-4336 GCA_045647445.1 Acutalibacteraceae bacterium
CTTGTTATTGCGCTTTCTATGTTTATTGTTTGTTTCGCCGCTTGTGGTCAGACCAAAGACAAGGTAAAGGTTATTGATATTAACCTAACCGAAGAGATGTATGCTTTTGGTGTCGATAAAGATCAACCCGAGCTTCTTGAAAAGGTTAACAAGTTTGTTGACAAGATTAAGAAGGATGGAACCTTTGACGAAATTTGCGACAAATATTTTGGCGATGGCACTCCTACTCCCATAACCTCTGCTAAAGAAGATAGCAGCAAGGATCAGCTTGTTGTTGCTACCAACGCTCAGTTTGAACCTTTTGAATACAAGAAGGGCGATAAATTCTATGGCATCGATATGGAAATTGCAAAGCTTCTTGCTGACGAATTAGGCGTTGAGCTTGTTATTAAAGATATGGAGTTTGATGCTGTTTGCATTTCAGTCGGTCAGCATAAGTGTGATATAGCTATGGCAGGTCTCACCGTCGCTGAAGACAGAAAAGAACATGTTAACTTTTCAACCTCTTATTATACCGCTAACCAGAAGATTATCGTAAAGGGCAATGATACAACCTTCGATAAGTGCAAAGACGTAAAAGACGTTGTTGCTATTTTGAAGGGCTTTGATAAGTCTACAAAGATTGGTTACCAAAACGGTACTACCGGTGGTCTTTATATTGAGGGTGACGAAGATTGGGGCTTTGAAGGCTACAAGGTAACCTCAAAGGGTTATGGTAGTGGTGCACTTGCTGTTCAAGATCTTGCCAATAACAACATCGACTATGTTATTATCGACAGCGATCCTGCAAAGTTCATCACCGAAGCCATTAACGAAGTAGCTTAATTTAATATCACTATTATCACAATAACCTCACCGAAAGGTGGGGCTATTGTACTGTTTTAAGGAAATAATTATGGGAAATTTTGATGTTAAAATCGAAAAATTTATAGAAATATTTATTGATCAAAATGGATATAAAACTGTGCTTGAAGGCTTAAAAAACACGGTTTTAATTGCTGTTTTAGGTCTTATTATAGGTATTGTTATAGGTACCTTAATCGCAGTTGTGAGGGTATTACCTAAATATAAGGTAATGCCTAGAATTCTCAATAGCATCTGCAGCTTATACGTTTCTTTTTTCAGAGGAACGCCTATGGTTGTTCAGCTACTGTTGTTTTATTACGTAGCATTACCTTTGATAGGCATTAATATTAATTCTGTAACAGTAGCAATTATTGTATTTGGCCTGAATTCTGGTGCATACATATCAGAGATTATGCGCGGTGGTATCATGTCGGTTGACCCTGGTCAGATGGAGGGTGGCCGAGCTATGGGCCTTAGCTTCTCGAAGACAATGATGGCTATAGTTATACCTCAGGCTATCAAAAACATATTGCCGACACTTGGCAACGAGTTTATTACACTAATAAAAGAAACATCTGTTGTTAGCTTTGTAGGTGCTCTTGATTTATACGTTGCATTCAATCGTATAGGCTCAAACTCCTATGAGTTTATGGTGCCTTATTTGGTAATGGCTATGATTTATATTGTGCTTGTAATGGCTATAAGTGGTCTTGTTAAATTGATGGAAAGGGGTTTGAGAAAGAGTGATAGAGGTCATTGATCTTAAAAAATCATTTGGTAAAATTGAAGTCCTTAAGGGTATCAGCACCACCATCAATAAAGGTGAAAAGGTAGTAGTTATCGGTCCGTCAGGTTCAGGTAAATCAACCTTTTTGCGTTGCCTTAACTGCATGGAGGATCCGACCTCAGGCAGCGTTATATTTAACGGTGTTAATATAGCCGATATGAAGGTTGATATTAACGTTCATCGCCAAAAGATGAGTATGGTATTTCAGCATTTTAATCTTTTTGCAAACAAAACAGTTATTGAAAACATTATGCTTGCGCCTGTTTATGTAGGCAAAAAGCGTATGAAAAAACTTAAAAGAAATAATCCCAACAAAGAGATAATCAAGTCTGTTAAAGAGATTAAAGAAGAAGCTCGTCAAAACGCAATGATCTTGCTTGAAAGAATTGGATTACAAGAAAAAGCAAATTCATATCCATCCCAGTTATCAGGTGGTCAGAAGCAACGCGTTGCAATAATTAGAGCGCTTGCAATGAACCCAGATGTGATACTGTTTGATGAGCCTACTTCAGCGCTCGACCCTGAAATGGTCGGGGAAGTGCTTGAACTGATGAAGGAGCTCGCTCACAGTGGTATCACTATGGTGGTTGTTACTCATGAGATGGGATTTGCTCGCGAGGTTGCAGATAGAGTTATATTTGTTGATGGTGGAGTAATCACTGAAGAAGCAACACCTGATGAATTCTTTAATAATCCTCAAAACCCCAGATTAAAAGAATTCTTATCTAAGGTTCTGTAATAATCTTGTCAATTTTAATCTGATTGACACCAGGGGATTACTGTGATATCATAAACAGGAGGTAGTTTTACCTCCTGTTTTTATTGACCGTCAATTATACAAAATGAATATTTTGTATAATTCAGGGGAGTCGAAAAGCTCAAAATAGTCTGTTTTGGAGGTTTTTATGGATCATATTGAGTTTTCTGCATTGCCTGAGGTATTGCGCAACTATATTACTTATGTAGAAACTGTTCGTGGCAGATCATCCACTACAGTTAATGAATATGTTTCTGATTTACGCACATTCTTTAGATTCCTCTATTTTAATCGTGGTTTGTCTAATACTGATGACTTAGAACAAATTTCTATTAAAGACGTTGACGTAGATTTTCTTCGCTCTGTTACTTTAACTGAAGTGTATGAGTTTTTAGTTTATTGTAAAAACGATCGTGACAATAACGAAAAAACTCGAGCTCGCAAATCATCAGCTTTGCGCTCTTTCTTTAAATATCTAACTAATAAAGCAGGATTGCTCGAAGTTAACCCTGTTGAATTGCTCGAAACCCCCAAAGCTAAAAAATCTCTGCCAAAATACCTCACTCTTGAACAAAGTATGAAATTGTTAAATAATGTAAATGGCGAATATAAAGAACGAGATTATGCAATTTTGGTGCTATTTTTAAACTGTGGTCTTCGTTTGTCAGAGTTATGTGGTCTGAACGTTACCGATATCAGAACCGATAACACTGTGCGAGTGTTAGGTAAAGGCAATAAAGAAAGAGTTATATACCTAAACAACGCCTGTGTTGACGCTATTAACGCTTATTTAAAGGTGCGCCCCGTCGATGGAGTTGCTGCTCAGCACAAAAAAGCCTTGTTTTTAAGTCGTTTAAAGCGTCGTATAAGCAATAAAACGGTTCAACATATCGTTTATACCAATCTTGAACGTATTGGTTTAGGTGGTCAGGGTTATTCAACTCATAAGCTTCGTCACACTGCAGCTACGTTAATGTATCAGCATGGTCAGGTTGACGTTAGAGTTTTAAAGGACGTTTTAGGCCATGAAAATCTTGGCACAACTCAGATCTACACCCATCTTTCAAACCAAATGGTCAAGGATGCAGTTGAATCAAATCCCCTATCAAATGTTAAACCTAAGAATAACAATTCAGATGATAAAAAATAGAGTGCTAAAAATAGCACTCTATTTTTTAATCATTCAACTGTAACTGATTTTGCAAGGTTGCGTGGCTTATCGATATCGCAGCCATTCATAACCGCTACGTAATATGCAAACAGCTGAAGTGGTATGCAGGATACAGACGGTGTAAACAAATCAGGAATATCAGGAATAAAAATGTTGCAATCGGTCTCTTTGGTTACGTCGTTATTATGAGCCTTAGATACACCCAAAACAACTGCTCCACGAGCTTTAACTTCACGAATGTTACTTAAAAGCTTATCAAAAAGTCCATCCTGACAAGCAAGAGCAATAACAAGACGGCCCTCTTCAATAAGAGATATGGTGCCATGCTTTAGCTCACCGGCAGCATAAGCCTCAGAGTGAATATAGCTGATTTCCTTGAGCTTGAGTGAACCCTCCATGGCAAGAGCATAATCAGTGTTTCTGCCGATGAAATAAATATGCTGTGAGAGATAAAGCTTTTCGGCAACTGACTTCAGAATGCTTTCGGTGTGAAGCTCTTTTTCGACTGCCTCGGGCAAGCTCATAATTTCTGTCAGAAGATCACTTTTGGTTTTTTGTGTAATATTCTCTGATTTTTCTGCAATATAAACCGCAAGCAGACTCAGCACAGCCACCTGACAAAGATAGGCCTTAGTGGTGGCGACAGCGATTTCCTTGCCCGCCTTGGTGTAAATCAGCATATCGGATTTCTGTGCCATAGTGCTGCCGGGTACATTGACAATGCAAAGAGTTTTAGCGCCTTTGCTTTTAGCCAGATTAAGAGCGGCAATAGAGT
>JAZRMJ010000123.1:0-1670 GCA_045647445.1 Acutalibacteraceae bacterium
CATCATATTTTGGTAGTGCAGGCAGCGCTGTCGCTTACGCTACTACGATGGTTATATACATGCTGATAAGTGGTACAAATAATTTAGGTGTTGTTTATGAGGCATCGGTAGGGGCCCTATTCTTTTTGATTTTATCGAGAAGGTCTAGGTCGGTTATATCAAAAATATTCGCTCCACCGACCGAAATGCCACGAATTGACGGGCTCAAAAAGGCAGTGTCTATGCGACTGAGCTTTGCAAGCAAGGCGCTGTGCGATGTATCTGACACGGTGGAAAGCGTTGCTACAAAGCTGGAAAAGGTTGACAATCCCCCTCTTGAGAGGGTGATAACTTCGGTTGAGCCTCAGGTTTGCAGTGGCTGCTCTATGAGATGCTACTGCTGGGAGGAGCAGAGAGAAAAGACGGTATCAAGCCTTATATTGCACCTGCGTGGCGAGGGTGGTAGCGCCGGTGAGGGGTGCTCAAGAAAAAAGCTTTTGCTTAGCACTGCTCGCCACGCCTATGACGAGTATTTAAGCAGGTGCGCTGCCTCAAAGCGCATAAGAGAGGTGCGTGAGGTGCTGACCGACCAATTTTCGGGGGTCGCTGACCTTTTAGCCGAGGTTGCAGATGAGTTTGAGCGTGAGAGATTGTTTGACCATCAAGCAGCTGCGAGCATTGAATCGGCATTGAGGTCGGTTGACATAATACCATCAGACATTGGTTGCTCCATCGATAAATACGGCAGAATGACGGTCGAAATCAGAGTTAACTCAGGTGACAGGGCGAGATTTAACAAGATGACACTTTTGCGTGAGGTATCATCTGCTTGTGGTAGAGAGTTTGAGCCCCCCTCAATCTATGCTTCGGGCAGAGGCACCCTCATCACCCTTGCACAAAAAGCAAAGCTCACTGCCGATGTTGGCCTTGCGAGCCTGACCTTTGCTGACGGTAGGCTATGCGGTGACACGGCATCAATATTTGCTGACGGCAGAGGGCACAACATTATGCTACTGAGCGACGGAATGGGCACCGGTGGCAGAGCAGCAGTTGATTCGGCAATGGTTACGGGGCTTATGGAGCGACTGATTAAGGCAGGATTTGGCTATGACAGCGCGCTAAAAATCGTGAATTCTGCGCTTCTATTTAAATCGGCTGACGAATCTTTGGCTACAATCGACATTTGCTCAATTGACCTTTTCACGGGTAGGGCTGAGTTATATAAGGCCGGGGCTTGTCCGACCATCGTGCTTCGCTCAGGCAGAGCAGGTATCGCTGAATGCACCTCGTTCCCTGCCGGGATATTACGTGAGGTATCTTTTGATACGGCTGCTATCACTTTATCTAAGGGGGATATTGCAGTTATATTCTCTGATGGGGTGACAAGCGACGGCACCGAATGGATATGTAACGAATTAAAGTCATACAACGGGTGCATGACTGCTCAGCAACTAGCCCAGCGCATAGCTGACTCGGCTCGCAGAAGGCGAAGCGACGGGCACGATGACGATATTACCGTTGCAGTTACCATAATTCAATAAGCCTTGACGGAGAATCAATACCTTTTATGTATTGACCCTCCGTCTTTTGGGTTAATTAGCAGCAGCAATCATTGTTGCAACCACAGTTGCAGCCACAGCCGCCGTTGTTGCCGAATGAAGAACCGTAACCGTTGTTACCGCCACAGCAGC
>JAZRMJ010000124.1:0-6622 GCA_045647445.1 Acutalibacteraceae bacterium
ATTTCTTGCGCTATATGGATCCCAATAACGATGATGCTCTGGCATCTAAAGAAGCACTCGAATATTGGAGCCCCGTTGATTGGTATAACGGTGGTATGGAACATACTACTTTGCACCTTCTTTATAGCCGTTTCTGGCATAAATTCCTTTATGATATCGGCATTGTTCCCACTGCTGAGCCTTATGCTAAGCGCACAAGCCATGGTATGATTCTTGGTGAAAACGGCGAGAAGATGTCTAAGTCTCGTGGTAACGTTGTTAACCCCGATGAGATTGTTGAGCAATACGGCGCCGACACAATGCGTCTTTATGAGATGTTTATCGGCGACTTTGAGAAGGCTGCTCCATGGAGCTCTTCTTCAATAAAGGGCTGCAAGCGTTTCTTAGAGCGTGTATGGTCGTTACAGGATAATATTGTTGATGGTGAGGGTTATTCAAGCAAGCTAGAATCATCTATCCACAGAACCATCAAAAAGGTTACCGAAGATATTGATGCAATGAAGTTTAACACTGCTATTGCTGCTCTGATGGCTCTGCTTAACGAGATTGGCAATGATGGTGTAACTCGTGATGAGCTGAAGACTATCTTGTTGCTTCTTAGCCCCTTTGCACCTCATCTTTGTGAAGAAATGATTGAGATTATAGGTGTTGAAGGCACTGTTAATGATCAACCCTGGCCTAAGTTTGACGAAGCAAAATGCGTCGATGACGTTATCGAAATAGTCGTTCAGATTAACGGCAAGGTTCGTGCAAAGCTTTCTGTTGCAGCTGATGCTGAGGCTGCTGAGGTTATCGCAACTGCAAAGCAGGATGAAAAGATTGCTTCTCTCATCGATGGCAAGTCAATTGTTAAGGAGCTCTACGTTAAGGGCAAGCTTGTCAACATTGTTGTAAAATAATCAATTAATATCAAATCACTGCCTAAATGTGTATTATGACTTTAGGCGGTGATTTTTATGTTGTCATCACGATTAAGGCGAAATAAAAACCTAGTGCTTTTGAGAATAGTTAGTATTCTTTTAATTTTAGTTATTATAGGTTTTATAGCAATTGATTGTAGATTAAGACCGTTGTTATACGACTATGTTCAATCTCAAGCAAAAGGTTATGCGCTGAAAGCTATTAATCAATCAGTTTCTCAAATCGTTAAAGATAATCGATCAGACTTTGATGCTGTGGTTAGCAAAACCTTTGATAAAGAAGGTAGAATAGTTTCATTATCGACCAACCCTTCAGCAGTTGACAAAATAGCAACTGATATTTTTTTGAGGTCGCATAAATATTTATCGCAAAATAGTGGGCAAGTGTGCTCTGTTGATTTAGGCACTTTATCAGGTTCACCACTTCTTTACGGCAAAGGTCCAAACTTAAAAATACATATAAAAATGTCTCGTTATATTAATTATGAGATTATAAGTGGTTTCACAGAAGCAGGTATTAATCAAACTAAAAACACCCTATATTTAAAGCTAACTACTAATATTCAAACGATAATACCCGGCCAAAATCATACTGAAACAATTTCAACAAAAGTCTTACTTGCTGAAACCGTAATTGTCGGAACCGTTCCTGATGGATACACAGAGGTTATTCAGGTTGGTAGTAGTGAGTTCGATACAGTTGATACTCTTACAAATTTTGGACAATGAAAAACTTAAAATGTTGTGTATTTGTTATTGAAGTTGCACAATAGATGGTGTATAATAGGTATAGTCTATTTTATGGAGGATTTTCAAAATGAAGGTTTGTTTAAGAGTTTTAGCGCTATTATGTGCTGTTGTTTTGTCTATTGGTTGTTTGTCGGCATGTTCTAACGAGCCTGAAGTAACAGATATTGATTCATCTGTAATCGAAAATCCATCAAACGAAGTCTCTTCAGAGGTTGTATCAAAAGAACCTGTTAAATTTATGAATAATCTCACCGGATGTTATGATATTGAAGATGAGAGCGTAACCAATAAACGCCCCGTTGCAGTTATGGTTAATAACTTAGCATCTGCTCAAAAGGTTCAAACAGGTCTTTCTAAAGCTTCAATTGTTTATGAATCCTTAGCAGAGGGTGGAATTAGCCGTTTGCTTGCAATTTATAAAGATATTTCTGAAATTAAAAATATTGGCTCAATCCGTTCGGCTCGTTATTCATTCGTTGACTTGGCTTGTGGTCACGACGCATTGTATTTTCATTGTGGTGCTGACCCTGATTTTTGCGACCCATATATGGATCAACTTGGCATTGATGATATTGATATCAATCTTGGTAAGTATGAAAGATACGGATTTCGTCATAAAAACGGTCTGGCATGGGAGCATACTATGTATACCTCAGGTGAGATGATTACCAAAGCCATGACCGATAAAGGTCACAGAACCGAAAAGTCAGATAAAAAAGCAGCATTTTATAAGCCTTGGCAGAATTTTGCAAAGGAAGATGAGCAAATCACTCTGCCTGATGGTGTTGCTAACAACGTTTCTGTATATTTTTCAGCAAGCTATGTTACAAGCTTTAAATATGATTCTGAGACTCAAAAATATGTTAAATCGAATAAAAGTGGTAACAACACCGATTACAAAACGGGTGAACGCCTAAGCTATAAAAACGTTTTTGTTCTTTTTGATAACGTCAAATATTTCCCCGGAAACTATAGAGTCTATTCTGACCTTGATAGTGGCAGTGGATATTACGTTACTAATGGCACCGTTATGAGTATTAAATGGACTAAAGGTACAGCCAATCAATCATTTAAGTTCACTGATGCTAACGGCAATGCAATAAAGCTTAATGCAGGTAATTCTTATGTTTGCATTGCTCCTAAGGATAAATCATCTAAAACTACTATTGTATAATTATGAAAATTAAAGAGGGAAGATACCGACATTATAAAGGCAAGGCGTATCAGGTGCTGGGATTTGCTATTCATTCTGAAACGTTAGAAGAAATGGTGATTTATAAAGCACTTTACGGTGATGAAGCCGTTTGGGTGCGACCTGCCTCAATGTGGTTAGATATGGTAGAAATTAATGGGCAAATGTTTAAACGATTTGAATATATCGGCTGATGCTTTATATTCAAATTTAATAACCGACAAATTTAATATTTTGATGTTTGATACCGTCGATTCTACCAACACCATCCTAAAGCAAGAGGCATCGCTTGGAGCAAAAGACGGCACGGTAGTTATAGCAAACTACCAAACTAACGGCAGAGGTCGATTGGGTCGAAGCTTTTATTCTCCTGATAGAACGGGTTTATATATGTCTTTGCTGATAAGACGTGTTTTATCGTTTGAGCAGGCTTTAATGCTGACTACAACTGCTGCAGTTGCCGTTATGAATGTTCTTAAACTTTATGCCGACAATGTAAAAATTAAGTGGGTTAATGACATATACGTTAACGACAAAAAGGTGTGCGGTATATTAACCGAATCTTCTTTTTCAAGTGATGGTAGCCTTGATTATGCAATTATCGGCATAGGTATCAACGTTTTTGCACCATTAAACGGCTTTCCTGATGAAATAAAAGATAAAGCGGGTTACCTTTTTGATAGCTTTAGTGATGGTTTGCTAGAGAAGATTGTAGCAGAAATCTTAATTCAAATTGATTCTCTTATCGGTCAAAATCAAAAGGTTGTTGAGCTTTATCGTGCTAACTCATGGCTTGATAACAAGCGTGTGCTGGTTACCGGTAATGGCTACGATTTTTATGCTACTGTTAATGGAGTAAATGAAAAACTTCAGCTTATTGTTACTAAAGATGATAACAGCAAAATGAACTTGTTTTCTGGTGACGTTAGCGTTGCACCGATAGGGGGCAGTTATGAGTCGAGTTAGATTATTAACTGTTACTGCAATGTGTAGCGCAACAATATGTATCATGTCGATGATATCGATAAACTTAGGCTTCATTGCGTTCTCGTTATCGATGTTAGCAGTAGTTTTGACAGGATTGATTTTGCCACCTTTATATGCTACGTCTGCTTGTCTGATTTATGTTGTGTTAGGCGCAGTTGGTTTGCCTGTGTTTGCAGGGCTTGCCGGTGGTTTAGGTGTTTTGTTTAGCAAAAGTGGCGGATTTATATTTAGTTATCCGCTTGTAGCTTTGATTGTGTCTGTTTTTATTAAAATCTATGGATATAAAAAAGCTACAATAATATTATCCATGGTAATATCAATTCTTGTTTGTTATATTTTTGGTGTGTCATGGTTTATGTTTGTAACAGGGCTTGATGCTTTTACTTCAATTATATACTGTGTTTTACCCTTCGTTGCAATTGATGCTATAAAATGCTTTTTAGCCTATTCAATTACGTCTAAAATTAAAAAATATATAATAAAAACCTGAAGTTATGTTATCGGTAACTTCAGGTTTTCGTTATTTTTCTGATGCCGCGTATGCGCTTGGGGTCATTCCTTTGATTCGTTTAAATACGCGACTAAAATATAGAGGGTCAGAGAACCCAGATGAATATGCCGCTTCACTAATGTTGATGTTCGACTCTCTTAAAAGTTTACAAGCATTACTTATTCTATACTGAGTTAAATACTCGTTTGGAGTAATATCAAGCTCCTGCATAAAAAGTCTATATAAATGTGAACGGCTAACTCCGGTGCTCGTTGCAATGTCGTTTACGCTTATCGGGCGAGAATAATTATGTTCAATATATCTGATTGACAGACCTATATAATCTGTTCCTCTGCGATGCTTTTCAGCCGATTTGCTATTTTCTCTGATTATGGCTGACATGCAACGATATAAGCTTCCACTCATTTCGATTTCATTGTGCAATTCAGGCCCGTTTGAATTATATACTTCTAGAAATGCGTTTACCATTGCATCTAAATCTTCACAATGAAAGCAGGGGCTATCGGTTGAAAGACCTGCTGCGCTTAGTAACCATGCGGCATCAACTCCACTAAACCCAATCCAATAATATTCCCATGGATTTGATTCGTCTGCTTCGTAATAAACGACCTCGTTAGGTGGGCAGTAAAAGCCTTGACCTGCCGATAACTCATATTTGTTACCATTGTGAATATAAACACCTTTGCCCGATGCAATAAAATGCACAATATGGTGATTGCGTAGGGCAGGGCCCCAGTTGAATTTTGGCTCACATTTTTGAAAACCACAGTTATAAACCGATAATCCAAGACTTTCGTGATAGACTGTGTTAAATGAATGTTTGTTAGGTGTAGTCATGGTAATGAGCACCTCCATATTTAATACAATATTTCTATTCATTGTTTGTGAGATTATTGTATCACATAAATTAATAAAGTGCAACATAAATCCATAATTGTGAGACATAAAGCAATGTGCTACTTCATTAATTTCTGTTATATTATATTATGAGAATATTTGTGGATTACTGTAGAAATCTGTTAATTCACTTCAATTTGAAAGGAGCTCATTATGAAACTTAATGACATGAAATCAAGCATTAATTCCGGTTGTCTTAATGAGAAATTTAACCTAATCTATTCAGATGTTGGCTTTGCGGCAGCTCGCTACACTAAAGCGTGCGATGAGTTCGCTGAGCTTTTTGGTCATGACAGAGATGTTGAGTTGATATCTGCACCCGGTCGCACCGAGGTTGGCGGTAATCACACCGATCACCAGCTTGGTTGCGTTCTTGCGGGTAGCGTTGATCTCGATGTTATCGCAGTTGTTTCGGCAAGAGACGATATGATTATTCGCATCAAGTCTGAAGGTTTCAAGATGGATACCGTCGATATGAATGATACTGAGCCCATGGCTGACGAGGTTGAGCATGCTGCAGCTCTTATCAGAGGCGTTTGCGCTAGACTCGCTGAGCTCGGCTACAAAATCGGTGGCTTTGATTCTTATACTACCTCTAATGTTCTTAAGGGTAGCGGCCTTTCTTCATCTGCTGCATTTGAGGTTCTTGTTGGTAATATAATCAGCCATTTATATAATGATGGCAAAATCGATGCTGTTACAATTGCAAAGGTTTCTCAGTATGCTGAAAATGTTTATTTTGGCAAGCCCAGTGGTCTTATGGATCAAATGGCAAGCTCAGTAGGTGGCTTTACTGCAATCGACTTTGGCGATAAAGAGAACCCCGTCATTGAGAAGGTTGATTTTGACTTTGCTGCAAGTGGCCATTCACTTTGCATTGTTAACACTGGTGGTGACCACGCTGATCTTACCAGCGAATATGCATCTATCACCGGTGATCTGAGAAAGATTTCGGGCTTCTTTGGTCAGGATGTTCTCAGAAAGGTTAACGAGCAAGACTTCTATTCAAAGATTAGCGAGCTTCGTCTTCTGTTTGGTGATAGAGCAGTTCTCAGAGCTATGCACTTCTATGAGGATAATCGTAGAGCAGTTGAAGAGCGTGATGCTCTTAAAAATGGCGACTTCAACCTCTTCTTAAAGCTTGTTAACGATTCAGGCAGATCATCCTTCACTAAGCTTCAAAATATTTTTTCAACTTCTGCACCCGAAAAGCAAGGCCTTTCACTTGCTCTTGCAGTTAGCGCCCACGTTCTTGGCGATCGTGGTGCATGCCGTGTTCACGGTGGTGGATTTGGTGGCACTATTCAGGCATTCGTTCCCAACGATTTGCTTGAAACTTATCGCACTGAAATCGAAAGAGTCTTC
>JAZRMJ010000125.1:0-4631 GCA_045647445.1 Acutalibacteraceae bacterium
TATTATTTTTTAAACTATTTATGTTGATTTTTTGCTTTTGATGTGATATTATTTTGAATGTAATTTTTTCAACATCTTGTATGTTGACTCTATCTTAATGCCGTATGGAGGTATTTAGTATGAATTTGAAGTATGAAGGCAAAACCAAGGACGTTTATGAGCTTGATAATGGCAACGTTATGCTCAAGTTTAAAGACGATTGCACCGGCAAAGACGGTGTGTTTGATCCGGGTGAAAACACTGTTGGTCTGACCATCGAAGGTATCGGCAAGGCAAATCTTAGAACTTCTGTTTACTACTTTGATATGCTCAAAGAAGCAGGTATCAAGACCCATTACGTATCAGCAGACGTTGATAACGCAACTATGGAGGTTCTTCCTGCAACTGTATTCGGTCACGGCCTTGAGGTAATCTGCCGTCTTGTTGCTACCGGTAGCTTTATTCGCAGATATGGCGAGTACATGGCTGATGGCACTGTTCTTGAGGGTGGCTATGTTGAGTGCACCTTTAAGAATGACGCGAAGGGCGATCCTCTTGTAACTGCTGAGGGCCTTGCTGCTCTTGGAGTAATGAGCCTTGAGATGTTCGAGAGCATGAAGGAGCAGACTCTTAAGATTACCAAAATTGTTGCTGATGATCTTAAGTCTATCGGTCTTGATCTTTGGGATATCAAGTTTGAGTTTGGTTACAACAACGGCGAAGTTATCCTTATCGACGAGATTGCTTCAGGCAACATGCGTGTTTATAAGGATGGCACCATCGTTGATCCCGTAGAGCTTACTAAGTACATTCTCAACAGATAATTAAAAATATAAGGCCTCGAATTAGTTTCGGGGTCTTAATTTTAAAATGAGAGGTCTTAAAATGGAAAGAGAGAAGTTTGGATCGCGTTTAGGTTTTATATTGATTTCTGCCGGATGCGCAATCGGACTAGGCAATGTTTGGCGTTTTCCTTACATTGTCGGTGAATACGGTGGAGCCGCATTTATACTAATATATCTTTTGTTTTTAATTATATTCGGGTTGCCGATAATGACTATGGAGTTTTCTGTTGGTCGTGCAAGTCAGCGAAGCATTGCTACCTCATTTAATGAACTTGAGCCTAAAGGCACAAAGTGGCACTTAATGAGCAATGCAGGTCTTATAGGTAACTACCTTTTGATGATGTTTTATACCACCGTTTCCGGTTGGATGTTTATATATTTCATCAAAATGATTATGGGCGATTTTGAAGGCAAAACACCCGATCAGGTTTCTGCTCAGTTTGGTGAAGTTACGGCTAACCCTATACTCTTAGTTTCTTTTATGGCACTTGTTGTAATACTTGGCTTCTTTATTTGCTCATTGGGTCTTAAAAACGGAGTTGAGAAGGTCAACAAGGTTATGATGCTTGCTCTGCTTGCTATAATCGCGATTTTGGCAGTTCGCTCTGTTACGCTTAAAGGTGCAGGTGAAGGAATAGCTTATTATCTTATTCCTGATTTTAGCAGAATGACTAAGCATGGTGTTGGCGAGGTGCTATATGCAGCTCTTGCTCAAGCATTTTTCACCTTATCAATCGGAATGGGTAGCATGGCAATTTTCGGCACCTATATCAGCAAAGACCGTAGATTGCTCGGTGAGTCAATATCTATCGCTGTGCTTGATACCTTTGTTGCGTTTGTTGCAGGGTTAATAATTATTCCTGCTTGCTTCGCATTTGATATCAGCCCTGCAGAGGGCCCCGGTCTTGTATTCCAAACTCTGCCCAATGTATTTAATTCTATGCCCGGTGGCAGAATTTGGGGCTCATTGTTCTTCATATTTATGATTTTCGCAGCAATGTCTACTGTTACTGCTGTGTTTGAAAACATTGTAGCCTTCGGCATGGATAAGTGGGGATGGAGTAGGAAAAAGTCTTGCTTGATTAACTTTATAGGCATACTGTTACTGTCGATGCCTTGTGCTTTAGGCTTCAACATGCTCTCGTTTATTAAGCCTTTAGGTGCTAATAGCAACATTCTTGATCTTGAAGACTTTATTATTAGCGCTAATATACTGCCTCTTGGCTCATTGGTTTATGTTCTGTTTTGCACCACCAAAAAGGGATGGGGCTGGGAAAACTTTATCAATGAAGCTAATACAGGTAGAGGTATTGCAATGCCTAATTGGCTTAGAATTTATTGTACATATGTTTTGCCGATTATACTGCTTGCAGTTTGGGTTATTGGTTTGGTAACCAAATTTGTATAGAATTAAAGGTCAGTGCTCGATGCACTGACCTTTTTGCTATTTCGCTTTGCTGAGCTTATACATTTCTTCGGTAGCAAGTCTAGCTTTTGCAACTACATCTCCACAGTTTTTGGGGAAGCAATAGTATAAAATATCTTTATTGCCAATACAAATAACGTCGCCAATTTCATACCAGTAATAATCAGCATATAAGCTGTATGCTGCGTTAGGCTTTTGATGATAAGATAACTGACCATCACAGCCGTTGAGCTCGAATCCGTTAATGGTGTGTCGAAGTGTCCCTTCGCCGACAAAATAAATATGTTTAAAGTCTTTCATGACGGCAATATCGACGTCACAGGTTAAATTATAGCTACCATCAATTATTTCGTTTTTGACACACTTTCTTTGCCAATTATACCAATCGGGGATATGGTCAAAGGTTGGTTTGTTATCAGTTGCTATGAGTCTGCCATAAATATCTAGCTCATACTCCTTTTTACAATGGCTACAAGATAATTTTGTGCCTTTACCAATGGTAGTGCCTTCGTGACCACAATCAGCGCATTTGTAAAGAATTCGGTTAAGGCCATCGGCTCTGAAAGGCTCTTTAATTTCTATTTTATTATCTCTCTGCCATTTAAAATTATCGAAGCTGAATTTTTCGTTAATTCGTCTGTCAATCTCTTCGGTGGATAATTCTCGAATCTCTTTTCTTGACAAAACACAGCAAACCTCGGCTGATACTTTAACCTTTCTAAGCTGCAATCCATTATACAATGGGTCACGGGCAAAAGCACCACTTGTGATAACGCTCACAACGGGAACATCTAATTTTTTTAGCAGAACACCCAAACGTTTGGGCAGGGGAGTAGCGCAGCCGTCAAAAGAGTAGCTTGCTTCGGGATACATCAAAATATTGCTTTTCTTTTTGTTTAATGCATAACGAATGTTGCTTATTAAAGAAATATCAGTAACAAACTTGTTGGTCGGTATGCAGCCAATTTGACGCATAAGCCACTCTTTGCCGACAAATCCATCTGATGTGCAAACAATTGAAAGTGGTTTTGGATAAAAAATCTTATAGGCTATTTTAAGGTCTACAAAGCTTGAGTGATTCATAAGTATTAGGCAAGGGGAGTCACCGACCTCATCCATACGGTTTGAGATGTAACTGAATTTGGTATTAACAAGGTCCGGTATAGAGAGAACGCGAATTAAAGTTCTAAATAAAATATTAGGTTTTATAGGTTGTTTGGGTTTTGGTTTAGGTAGCGCTAAAACCTTTTCATAAGGCAAACGCTTTGTTTTAATCTTCATTCAATCACTCCTCATAATTAATGATATCACATGGTTTAAAGTATTTCAACACGCTTAATTTTATATGACCGAAAATAAATATAATTCGTATATTTTAATGAAACTATTAAGGTATAATCGATGAGAAAAAATATCAATTTTTTTGATAATTTGAGGTTGACAAAATGAGAAATTATGTTATAATATCCTAGCGCGTATGAAAAAGCTACGCGGGCCATTAGCTCAGTTGGTTAGAGCAACCGGCTCATAACCGGTTGGTCCGGGGTTCGAGTCCCTGATGGCCCACCAATATAGGGGTATAGCTCAGTTGGTAGAGCAGCGGTCTCCAAAACCGCGTGCCGAGGGTTCGAATCCTTCTGCCCCTGCCAAAAATCCTCGCTCGCAAGAGCGGGGATTTTTACTTTTTCAGTCTTCATTCTTCACTTTTCACTTGTCTCTCCTTCCACTAGAATTTTTGGAAAGTAATAGGTAATGGTGAATAGTGAAGAAGTAAGGTAATATTTAAATCCCATTGTAATTCCCACGGATTTGTGATATAATAAAGCAAAGAAAGACGGTGGCTCTATGAATTTCGATTTACTTATCAGACGTTTTCTTGCTTTTGTCATTGATTGGAACATTATGTTTGGCGTTGCTATGGCGCTGATGTTCTTTGGTCCCGGAAGCAATCCGGAATATTTTATTAACCCGAGCATCAAAATGCTTTCTTCCGCAGGATTTCTTATGGGGCTTGCATGGTTACCCCTGTATTGCTTATTCAAGGACTGTTTGTTTGGAAGAAGCTTGGGCAAGCTTATCTGCGGCTTGACCATTCTAAATTCCGAAACGGGTGAAAAAGCAGCCTTCGGCAGTTTGATTTTGAGAAATATCACCTATGTGATCGTTCAAATAGAAGGAATCATTGTTTTAGTAAATAAAGGCAAACGATTAGGCGATTCTATTGCCAAAACTCAGGTTGTGAGGTGAGTCAAAAATACATAAGTTTCGTTACCGGTATAGTTGGAAAACTCCTTACTCTGAAAAAGGCCATTCGCTTTAGCGAATTTCTTTTTTCAGTAAAATAGATAGGTTGTGAATATTTGCTTCGAAAATTTGGAGAG
>JAZRMJ010000126.1:0-8566 GCA_045647445.1 Acutalibacteraceae bacterium
GTACCAGTCCCGTGACTGGGATCATGGCGTATTCGTAGGCTCCATCATGGCGTCTGAGACCACCGCCGCCGCTACCGGGGCTGTTGGCGTTGTCCGCCGCGATCCCATGGCCATGTTGCCTTTCTGCGGTTATCATATGGCTGATTACTGGGCACACTGGTTGGAGATGGGCGTTCGCTTGGGCGATAAAGCTCCCAAGATCTTCAATGTCAACTGGTTCCGTACCGACGACGAGGGCAACTTCGTATGGCCAGGATTTGGCGACAATATGCGTGTTCTTAACTGGATTATCGACCGTTGCGAAGGCAAGGCTGACGCAATGGAGACCGAAATCGGTTACATTCCTCGCCCAGAAGACCTCGATATGACCGACCTTGATATGGATAAGGCTATCCTTGATGAGATCCTTTCTGTTGACAAGGCTGCATGGTCTAACGAGGCTGACGAGATTGCTGAGCACTACAAGAAGTTTGGCGATCGTCTGCCCAAGGCTCTTGAGGATCAGCTCGCTGCTCTCAAGACCCGTCTTGGCAAATAAGACTTAAAAATTAAGATGTCACTTCCAAATCGGAAGTGACATCTTTTTTGTTATATTATATATTTACCACTAACAGCTTCTTTTGGCGATTGACCATCAAAAAGCAAATCTCCTTTGGCATCCTCAGGCATATTAAGTTCAAAAACAATCTTGTTGTTTTCTCTGTGCCATTTGACCGAGACCACACCCCAAACGCTGTTAAACTCAGCCTTTGCGCTTTCGAGCTCTGATGCAAAATGGGGGATAATATCAATCCTATCGTTTTTAACCCTAATGCCGCAAAGCTGCTCCATAAAGAATGCGCTAATGTTACCCCAGAAGTGGTGGTTATGGGAGTAGTGATTTTGTGATTTTGAGAAGCACTCAGCGAGCGTTGTTTCACCATCCTCAATCCATTCCATATAAGACGGCCTTGTAGGATTGGTCAGCATCTTCATTGCAATGTCAACGTGACCGTTATCTGCGAGCACGTGAAGAATGACTCTCGCACCAATAACACCGGTGTCGAAATGATAATTTTCTTGCTCAATATATTCAATCAGCTTATTGACGGTTGCCTCAGTCTCATCAGGCTCAATAATGTTATAGAATATGCCTATAGCCTGAGATGTTTGGCATTGTCCTTCAAAAACAGCGTTATCCTTGTCAAACAAGACTCGTCTGATATTGCTTTTGATTTTCTCTGCAAAGGTGGTGCAATATTCAGCCTCACCTAGCTTTGAAGCGGCTATGCACATTTGAGCTGTTTTGCTTGCAAAATCATAAGCCATCACGCTGTCTGTCAGCAGAAGGGGAGCCTTGATGGGGTCGTGAGGAGCGCACCAATCACCAAGACCAATAGCGAGCAAACCGTTGTCATCAAATCTTGTTTCAAGGTAGTTTATGTATTTTATCATGTAGGGCAAACTGTTTTCAAAAGCGCTCAAATCGTTTCGCTTTTGCCAAATTTGCCACGGCAATTCTGCCAAAACAATATCCCAAGCAGGGCCGTTACCCCAATCGAATCCCCATCCACCGGTCGGGATTATACCTGGCAACGCACCACTATCATTCTGCGCCTTGTTAATACAACGTAGCCACTGCTTGTAGTTATCTTCGGGATTGTAATATAGCAGCGTGTGAGATGAAGATAGCGCAGCATCAGCCGTCCAACCGTTTTTCTCTCTATGAGGGCAATCGGTCGGTATATGAAAGAAGTTTGACTCAGTCGAGCGCAAGGTCATTTGATGAAGGGTGTTGATACGGTCATCTGAGCAGCTAAAGCTACCGTTAGTAGCCGTAATAGAAGACATAACCAAATATTTAAGAAGACTCTTTTTAGCTTGCTTGGAGGTTATACCCTCAACCTTAACATATCTGAATCCATGATATGTAAAGTGTGGGGTGTATTTATTTAGACCCCCATGGCAAATATAAAAATCTTGTTGATTGTAGCTTTTTGATACGTAAGGGAATGAAATATCAAAGCCATCGAATTTGCCGTCGGTCAGTCGCTCGCAATATGACAGAGTGATTTTTTGACCCTCAACAGCATCAACTGACAATTCAATAACACCCGAATTGTTCTGCCCAAAATCGTATATAAATGCGTCACCCTCTTGCCAAATATTTTTCAGCTCAAGAGTATCGGTTACAATTATGGGTGAAGCTATATTCATAAGCTTTTCACCCTTTGGAGGCTCAATTTTAATTGCAGGTGTCCACTCACCCTCGGTGAGTGTGGCGTCATATTTTTCACCCAATCTGAGATCGTCATATATGATGTTTGACGGAGTGGTGAGAGTGCTCTCGTCAGCCTCAATTGTTTCGACTGAGCCGTCGCAATATTCAATCTCAACTGCAAATGCAAGTTTGGGAGCGGCTCTGAAGATTGCCTTGTCAAAAAACCAAACGTAACCACTGTAAGGGTTTTGAAATCCGTTGCCAAGCAAGAATTTTAATTCGCAGCATTCATTCAAATTGTCAGTAATATCGTAATGGTCATAAAACACCGTATCGTCAGGGTTGCTGATGTATGGCGCAAGATAGCTACGATTAAGCTTTATATTGTTAATATAAAACTCATAAAAACCTGTGCACCCAATTGTAATGGTTGCTTTTTTAACGGCTTTTTCAATGCGAATTTCGCGCTTAATCCAAGGAGCATTCACGGTTTTTGTGAAGAGCTCATCTAGAGTAGGGTCAACTTCTGTTGCGTTAGGGATAACGTCGGTGCAATCAATTGTTCCACTAATAAAATTGTCAGACAAAAGCATTTGCAATCCCTCCATTTTTTCGGTATTAAAAATATGCCTTTTCATTCGTATTATAGCATGGAGCGTTTTTATTTCAATAAAAATTTTTAGAAATTAAATTTACAGCCCCCCTTGTTTGATTAAAAATAGATAAAATTAACACCTTATGCAAATTGCGGATTTATAACGTTACCTTTTCGAGGGATGATATATTCGTGAGGTGAAAAATAATGTTTAAAAAACTTTCGGTCTTATTAACGTCCGTGTGCATAGTTATCTTTTCTCTGGTCTTTTATTATGACAAAAGTTATCCCGACAAAATTTATACATCAAATTATAATAATGCGATTATAGGCAATTGCTCGGTCGAGATTAACAAATCTTCTTTAACCGTTTCAGCCAATAAAGGCACCTATAATTCTGTTATAAAGCTGTTTGGCATCGTACCCGTCAAAGATGTTAGCCTTTCTGTTGTGCCCGAAAAATCGGTTGTAGTCAGTGGCGCACCCTTTGGGGTTATGCTCTATTCACAAGGTGTTATGGTGGTCGGGTGCAATTCGTTTGCAACTAAAAAGGGCAATGTGAATCCATCGCAGATTGCCGGCATTAAGGTGGGCGACATAATTCTAAGAATCAACTCAAAGCCTATGACCAGCATTGAAGATGTAACCCATCAGGTCTTAAGCTCCGAGGGCAGACCTCTTGCCGTCGAGTATAAAAGAGGGAGCGAAATTAAGAAAACGACCATAATCCCCCAAAAAGGCACCGATGATAGCAGGTATCATATCGGTCTGTGGGTGCGAGATAGCTCTGCAGGCATTGGCATAATATCCTTTTTTGACCCCGATAGTGGGGTAGCCGTAGGCTTTGGTCATCCCATCTGCGATGCAGATACAGGCAATCGAGTCGAAATATCAAACGGCACGGCAGTCTCAGCGAGTGTCTATTCGGTCAGAAAGAGCTCAAAGGGTAACCCCGGTGAATTGCTAGGCACGTTAAAGATTAGGTCGCCCTTAGGCAAGGTGATAAAAAATGAAAATAACGGCGTATATTTTGATTATGATGTTTATCCCCAGGGTCAGCCTATGCCTATCGCATATTCATGCGAAGTCAAAAAGGGGAAAGCTCAGATTTATACCGATATAGATGGTGACGGCGCTAAATATTATGATGTGCAAATAGAGAGCATAAACCCGTCCGAAACAACAAAAAACCTTGTGCTAAAAATAACCGATAAAGGTCTAATATCAAAAACCGGAGGCATAGTCCAAGGAATGTCGGGAAGCCCAATTTTGCAAAATGGTAAATTAGTGGGAGCGATAACGCATGTGTTGGTGGACGACCCAACCAAAGGCTACGGCATTTTCGCCGAGGACATGCTCGAAACGGCACAAAGTGTGGCGGAGAGTAACAAATTGAAAGAAGCATCATAATGATAAAAGCACCGCATTTAGCGGTGCTTTTATACGTTAATTTTCATTATGGTTTTGAAATCATATCATCAATCTCATTTTTTAGTTTCATCACTTCTTCATACCTCTTTTTCTCATATTCAACAACGGGCTCTAAAATTGCTTCGGCACGTTCCTCAAAATATTTTTGCAAAAATCGTGAAATTCTATATGCAATAACCTCATACGGTTTAATGTTTAACATTTCTTCTTTTGTTATTTCGCATATAATGGGATCATAATCAGTGGCCGCTAAATGACCGCGAAATGCCGCAGTTGATTTTACATCATCGCAATACTCTACGATGGAGACAAGAAATTTCTTTCCTATGTCGTTTTCAAAAAAACGTGAAAGCTCTCGTTCGGTGTCTAATTTTTTTAATTCTTTAAACATCGTTATTGTTTTTTCTGAAAGCCCGGTGAATTTACATACCTCTTTAAGAGTAAGGTCTGTTGTAGGTTCGGGAACTAAACCGAGTAAATAATCAGCTGAAACGTTTAAGATTTTTGATAGATTAATCAAGGTATCAGTTTTTATATATCTGTTTCCGTTTTCGTAGTATGAAATCAATTCTCGTTTACAGTATAACTTTTCGGCTAAATCCTCTTGTTTCATTTCGCAGTTTTCTCTTGCTTTTTTTATCCTTTTTCCAATTGATGCCAAGTCGGTTTTGTTACAATTCATTTTTTCAATCCCTTTCTGTTATTGTTTCGTTACATAAGATAATTTGCGTAACGTTTGTATTGATTTATGATTGTTGTTACATTATAATTAGAGTGTAACATATATGCTACGAAAAATCAAGAAATAGTCGACGATATCTTGAAAAAAGGAGATAAATATTTTTGATTGAAAATTTTAACAGATTGAAACGTGAAGGGAATTGTGATATAATTGAAAAAAGCAATAATTGATGATGGCATGAACCCCGAGCTTGTTTTTGGTGCTGATTTTGACGGTTATTTTGGTATACCAATAATTAAAAAGCCCGAACAGCTCATTATCCCAACAGGCATTACACCCTTTAGTGCACGAAATCGAGCCGAGTTACCAACCGATGCAATTGGCTTTTATGAGTTAGATAAGGAATTTGCCGAAGTTCTGATTACACCTGAAAAGTTTGTTGATGAATTTTGTAAGAATCCACTTATCACACCGGAAGACATACACCCTATCTTGAGTCCTGATTGCTCGCTTTACCGAAATGCACCGCTTGCAGTACAGATAGCAAATGTGTATCGCAATCGAGCAATAGGAAGTTATTACCAACGCAAAGGGGCTTATGTAATCCCTCATATTCGTTGGGGAAATGAACTTACATATACAACAAAAGTGTTGCCTGAACCCGTAGCATTTCTTGGGGTGGAAAAACACAGTATTATCGCAATAGGAACCTACGGTTGTTTTCGGACAAAGGATGATAAATATCATTTTGAAGCCGGATTATCAGGTATGCTTGAAACTTTAGAACCAGAGATTGTTCTTGTCTATGGTTCTATGAACGAAAAAGTTTTTGGTCAATATCTAAACTGGGCGAAATTCGTTCAATATCCAGACTGGATCACCAACAAGAAAGGCGGTGATCGATAATGGGTAGTGGAAGTAGCGGACCTTACGGTGGCGGTAGCACAGGATCACAGCCTTACGCTCCGAGTTATCATGTTGAATCGTCAATGAAAAAACACGATATTGAAACTGGAGTTTATAAGGGCAGATATACAAAAAACCCAACTGCAAAAAAACTTACTGATATGATCAATGGTAATTACATAGGCAATAAAACTACAAATGAAAGTGGCTTGCCATATGTTATTGATATGAACGGTAATATAATTGTTGGAAAACGTTCGGGCAACGGACGAGGTCCCGGTGCCCTGCCAACTCCCCATCCAACTTTAATAGGCGGAAATGATCCCCAAGTACAAATGGCAGGGCTTTTGAAAATTGGCGGTGGAAAAATACTTAGCTATGATAATAATAGCGGTCACTATAAACCGAATGCAAAATCAATGTCTGTCGCTGATGAAGCATTCTCGAAACTGCCACCTTCACTATTTTCAAAAAAATTCAAAAGGAGAAATAAGTAATTATGCAAAACTTAAAATCAAAAATCGAATTCTTATTTAATCAAAACTTCTTTTCAGATGATTTTGATCCCGAGGGCGAAATTCCTGAAATTGCTGAAGAGCTTCTCAATTCGTACTCATGGAATGACATATATAATATGTGTTTTGAACATTTTACGAATGATTGTACAACCATAGAAAAATTGTATAACGCTCTTAATTTATATTACATATACTCATTTGCTGACCAACCAATTACTAATCCATATGAATTAATTGGTTATATTCTTTACAGAATTGACATTGAAAAAGATTGGGATAAATATGGTGAGTTCATTGACACTCTTGCAATTTCAATAATAGATAATTCTACTGGAACAAGTCATCTAGCAGACGGTTATTACCGCTTGTATGAAGATCCAAAGGTCGTTGATGCAATCAAATATTGGAAATCAAAAGAATGAAATGAGGAACGGAAATGTCATTAACGGATACCAGTAAGTTTATTAGTCTTATTCTAAGACATAAACCCTCAGAAATTGGAATAGAACTTGATGAGCACGGTTGGGCTAATGTAGATGAGTTAATTAAAGGGATAGATAAAAAACAAAAATTCAATATGGCTATGTTAGAAGAAATAGTAGCCACTGATGAAAAACAAAGATATTCCTTTAACAGTGATAAAACCCTTATAAGAGCAAACCAAGGTCATTCTATTCCGGTTGATGTTGAATTAGAAGAAGATTTACCACCGGATATTTTATACCACGGCACAGGAGAAAAATTTGTTTCTTCAATTAGCAAATTAGGTCTTATACCAAAATCTCGGTTATATGTACACCTTTCAAAGGAAATTGATACTGCAATAAATGTCGGAAAAAGACATGGGAATCCGATTGTCTATTCTGTTGATTGTAAGAAAATGATTGCCGATGGTTATAAGTTTTACCTATCAGCAAATGGTGTATGGCTCACGAAAGAAGTGCCTTATATATATATAAAAATAGTATGATACCGGATGTACGATGATACAAAATTCTGCCAAAATTACGCTTATGTGTTAAGATTTTACTCATTTTCACTCCCAAATGAGCATTTTGGGGTAAAAACAGGCTAAAAATCGCTCAAAAAACGTGTTGTATCTGCCTTGACACACACGTGTCTGGAAGTCCAATTATCCAAAATGGAAAATTAATAGGCGCCGTTACCCACGTCCTCGTCGACGACCCAACCAAAGGCTACGGAATATTTGCCGAAAACATGTTGGAAACGGCGCAATCGGTTTCAGACCAACAACTCAAAGAAGTATCGTAAAACAAAACCCACCGAAATCGGTGGGCTATTTTATATCCTTATTAGCTGGATTGTTTATTAGTTTTCCGTCCTTTTCAAATCTAGAACCGTGGCAGGAGCAGTCCCAACTGTGTTCATATTTGTTCCATTTCAGCGCACAGCCAAGATGTGGACAGCGTTTTGCAGTGGGGATTATAAAGTTCGAGAGGGTTTCAAAGCAGTTTGTGGCAAGTTGAGGCTTTAATATGCTTCTTGAAGGGTCAAAAATATCGGCATAATCATTTCTTTTCCCCATAACCATATCGGTCAAAATCATTGCAGATACCATTGATGAAGTCATGCCCCACTTATTAAATCCGGTGGCTACGAGCAGATTTGGCGTATTATTAGAATATTTACCGATAAATGGAATTTTATCGAGACTTATGCAGTCCTGCGTTGCCCATTTATATTTTATTTTACTATTTGGGTAATATTTGTTTTTAAACTTTATAAGCTTATCCCAGTTATCACATGGTTTTCCCGTTCTTGCACCGCCGCCTCCGAGCAGTAATAGGTCACCGTAATTTCTAAAAGATAAACCACCTTCTGCCTCATCAACATACATACCATTAACATTTTGAGCATTTTGAAGGGCTAAAACATAAGAACGGTATTGATAAAGTTTTAAAAAATAAAAGCCGTGATTGTTTATGAACGGAAAATGGGTTGTAACAATTATTTTTCTCGCCTCAATTTTACCACCCTTGTAGTATGCAAAATTGCCGTCTATATCTGAAATTCTTGTGTTTTCATAAATCTTTAAATCTCTTGTTATATGCCCTATGAATTTTAAGGGGTTAAATTCTCCTTGGTCTCTAAGCCCCACCAATGCCGAAGCCTTAAATGGTAGGGGAGAGCTGGTTTCAAATTCTGCTGATGCACCTATTTTTATTAGAGCATGGTATTCATTTGCTATTTTTGCTTTGTCGTTTAGTGAATAG
>JAZRMJ010000127.1:0-1762 GCA_045647445.1 Acutalibacteraceae bacterium
GAATTTCAAGTTCATAGCGGTTGGTATCAACCTTGTTTGTTGCCTTAAGTGTCATTTATGTATCCTCCTACATTTCACATGTCAATGATTATAACACATAATTTATTTAATTTCTATTGTCTTTTTGGTGAATTATAGTAGTTTTTTAAACAAAATTTATGCTAATACACCAAAACAGGGGTGAAATCAACTCTATCAGCCGAAACAAGCCTATATTTGATACCGTCAACAGTATCATTAACAGCGCAAATAGTCGAACTGCCATGCAGATGACCATAATAGACTTTTTCGACGTTATATTGCTTTAAAACGTCAATAATCTCGGTGCATTGATTAGACTCTGTAATCGGTGGATAGTGCAAAAAAACGATTGGCTTGAGATCTGAATCTTTTGCAGCTTCAAGAGATGCCTTGAGCCTTAAAGCTTCTCTATTGATTAGTTTTGAATCAGTTCCACTCTCTTCTATCAGCCAACCCCTTGTGCCACATAATGCAAATTCTTCGCTCAAAACTGCCGAGTTGTTTATAAAATCAATGGTATCAAAATTATTAGCAGATAAAAATTCGCGCATTTTTTTAAGCGAAGTCCACCAAAGGTCATGATTGCCCTTGATAATATATTTCTTTCCGGGCAATCGATTGATAAAATCAAAATCAGCAACAGCACTATCAAGCTTCATTTCCCAAGAAATATCACCGGGTATGACAACTATATCGTCGCTGGTCACTACCCTTCTCCAGTTGGTGGCTATTCGCTCAACATAATTCTCCCAACCTTTGAATATCTCCATCGACTTATCGCTTGAAAGCGATAGATGCAGATCAGAAATTGTGAAAATAGCCAATTTGACACCTCTGCTTTAAAAGACGAAATTATTTTATATTAAGATAGTCGTATACAACATCGATCATTTTGCTGGGAGCAACAGTCTTCTTAAATCTAACCTCTTTGTTAGCAAGACCTTGAAGGGGTGTAGGAATAGCAGTACCGGTTGTATCAGATAGCTTATCCATAACCTCTACCCCGTTAAGACCGTTTGCAACATTAACTTCTACTGCATCAAGCACGTCAGCAGCAAATTTATAAGGGCTTGCTGTTGAAACCAAAACAGTAGGAGTTTTGTCTCCTGTTTTAGCTACGTAATCATTATAAACAGAAATTGCAACAGCAGTGTGGGTATCGCAAAGATAACCACGCTCGTTATAAAGCATATTTATAGTTTCTTTAGTCTTTACATCATCTGCATATCCTGCATCAAACAGGTCACAAACAGCGACATGAACGTCAGCGTCAACGGTGTATTTGCCGGTTTCGCTAAGAGATTTCATCCAATCAGATACTCTCTTATCATCGTTGCCACTGAGATGATACAAAAGACGCTCAAGGTTGCTTGAGATAAGAATATCCATTGAGGGTGAAATGGTTGTAAAGAACTGTCTGTTTCTGTCGTAGGTACCGGTTTTGATAAAGTCGGTCAAAACATTGTTGCTGTTAGAAGCGCAAATAAGCTTCTTAATCGGAATTCCCATGCATTTTGCGTAGTATGCAGCAAGAATGTTACCAAAGTTACCGGTAGGAACAACTACGTTAAAGCTCTCAACCTCGCTATTTGCATTGATAAGATCGCAATAAGCAGAAACATAATATACAATCTGAGGAAGGAGTCTGCCCCAGTTGATTGAATTAGCACTCGAGAAGGTCATGCCGTTTTCAAAGAGCTTATCTGCAACAGCCTTATCGGTGAATATCTTTTTAACACCT
>JAZRMJ010000128.1:0-1030 GCA_045647445.1 Acutalibacteraceae bacterium
AACCAAAACGAGCCCAACTATTATCCCTTTGAAAAGGATGATAACGGCAACTGGGATGTGCACCGACCCGATATGAAGTATTGGGAAGCATTTGAAAGACGATTAAAGCAGCTCGAGCAGTTGGGTATTCAGGTAGATTTGATACTCTTTCACCCCTATGACAAGTGGGGCTTCGCAAATATGCCGCTTGAGCAGGATTATGTTTATCTTGACTATCTTATTCGCCGTTTGTCGGCATTCCCCAACATCTGGTGGAGCCTTGCGAATGAGTATGACCTGACGGTCAAAAACGACGAGCATTGGTTTGCAATTGAGGATTTTGTCGCTCGTAATGACAGCTATCATCACCTGCTGTCTAACCACAACTGCCTTAAATTCTGGGATTTCAGCCGTCCCAACACCACTCACGCCTGTATGCAGACCAAGCTGCTTCAGCGGTGTCACTTCTGGATGAAGCAGTACGGCAAGCCCATTATGATTGATGAGTGCTGTTATGAAGGCAATATTCCTCACGCTTGGGGCAGTATTTCGGCTAAAGAGATGACCTCTCGCTTCTGGAAGGCGGTTTCAGTCGGTGCGTATTGCACCCACGGCGAGACCTATCTTGATGATAACGAAGTGCTGTGGTGGGCTAAAGGTGGCGTTCTCAAGGGTGAAAGTCCTGCACGAATCGCTTTCTTGCGTGAGATAATCGAAAGTCTTCCCGGTCACCTTGAGGGTGAGGATACCTTCCTCGAAATAATGGCGAGAAAGACCCCCGAGGAGCGCCGCAATATGGAGTTTGAAAGCCCGTCACAAAGGGATTTTGTGCTCGCATTCTGGCGCCTTGAGGAGGATCAAGCCGCATATATTGACGGCGAGGTTTGCACCTATTGCGGTCACATCGGCGACGATTACTTCTTGCGTTACTATGACAGACGCTCTAACATAAGCGACACGGTAGAGCTGCCCGAAAACAAGCGCTACACCGTTGAGGTGATAAACACCTGGAGTATGACCAGAAAGACGGTTGCAACCGGTGTCAGCGGCA
>JAZRMJ010000129.1:0-25061 GCA_045647445.1 Acutalibacteraceae bacterium
ATAGGCTCATAGCGCCAATCAAAGTCTCTGCTGAAGGCCGAAATATGGTTTCGCTTTGCTTGATACTTTTTGCCTACAAGATTTGCAAGGTCATCCCTTAAATAGATATAGTCGTACCCATCCTCATCCTCTATAAGATGATAGTCTGCACCGTATTTTTCTTTAAAAATATCGAACCTGTCACCCTCGACTGCCCAAACATTAGGTCTGTCGGTGCCCGCAACCGAGCAAAGCACCCTCATGCCATGCTCAAAATCGTCGCAGATAGGCAAACGATACAGCTCGCTTCCGTCCTCTTGGATGGAGCGAATTAGCACACAGCCGTCGACCATCGCCGTTTTAAAATCATAAACCTCTTGCCAAATGAGCAGATTTATGAAGCTCATCTCACAGCTGTCATCGCCCTCGCGCATCAAATAGGGCTTAAATATAGATAATTGGTCTGCCGTTACATATCCAAATGCCAAATCGGTGGATATCACTTTAAACTACCTCTTTTATCTTTTTTCTATTTATGTTATTGTATCACACTTGCGCTATTATTCAAGAGATTATGACATTTTAATTTGCCATATTTTGAGGATAATAAAGCTAAACTGCCCTTGCTTATATTACAAAAAAATGTTATGCTTTGAATGTATGTATCTTTTTTTAGGATGTGGTCTTTTGAATTCGGCTTTTTCATCTCAAAAATTTCAAATCGCCCTTCGTTGGGCTTTGTCGGTTATAGCCGCATTAATAATGCTTGTGCTGGTTCTGTTATCTGCAGAGGGCATCGCTCTGGGCACCGCTATGGAGGGGGCTGTGATGGCAGCTCTGCTATGCTTTGTGGCGCTGATACCCCTTGTGAGCGATAAATCGCTCGATTTTACCTCAACAAGCCTTGCATCGATGGTTACAGCTGCTCTGATTTTCGTCAGAATCTGCATGTTTTATTACGCATCGGGTGATTACAATAGCTTTCTCGTTCATTGGGTCGACCAAATGCGAGGTTTGTCTCTTTTTGGAGCTATGCAGGCTGATATTGGCGACTACAATATGCCCTATCTTTATATTCTGTTTATCATATCCCGTTTGCCCATAAGCGACCTCTTTGCGATAAAGCTTGTTAGCTGCCTTTTCGATATTCTCGCAGCATTTTTTGTGATGAAGCTCATCTCTCTCTTTTATAATACTGCTCCTGCTAAAATTGTCGCATATCTAACCACTCTCGCATTGCCTACCGTTTGGCTTAACAGCTCCTATTGGGGTCAATGTGACGTCATGTTTGCATCCCTCTGTGTTGGTATGGTCTATTTTATACTCAAAAAGAGGGGAGTACCTGCCTGCATAATGTGGGCGCTCGCTCTGTCTTTTAAACTGCAAGCCATTTTCGCTCTGCCGATACTGGTGCTCGCTCTTTTCTCAAAAAGGGTCAAAATAAAGCACCTCGCATTAATCCCCATCGTTTTCTTTGCAACCCTAATACCTGCCATGGTGTGTGGCAGAGGCTTTGTTGACTGCATTAAAATTTATTTTGATCAGGCGAGTCAGTATCCTCAGCTACACCTTAATATCCCCTCAATCTGGGTTTTGGTGGGTCACGTTGAGTTTTCGCCCTTCAACATTGCCGCCACCTTCCTGACGGGTGGTGCTGTGGTTACCTTCTGCTACCTCTGCTTTAACTGGCGCAAAGGTCTTAGCGACAAAAATATGCTGCTCGCATTTTTTGTTATGGCGCTTTTGATGCCCTATCTGCTGCCTCGCATGCACGACCGTTACTTCTTTTTGGCCGATTTGGCATCACTCGCAGTATTCCTCATTGATCGCAAAAAGTGGTATCTGCCTATTGTGACGGTCACAGCCTCATTCTCAGCCTATCGCTATTTCGTTATGGGTGGCGAAACCCTGATTGACCACAAATATTCAGCCATTGCGCTGCTGATTGTGCTGACTATTGCGCTCAAAAACCTCTTTGAAGCTATCAAGGATGAGCATTTTAAAAATTCGCTCCAATCAAAAACATTAATCACCGAGGTGGATATTAATGGATAATTTTATTAAATTGCTCGGCAACAGTCTTACTGATATCAGTGGTTTTTTGTATAGCAACATTCTGGTTGTTGTGCTTGTTGCGGCAGGTCTGCTCTTTACAGTGCTTACTAAATTCGCCCAGTTTAGGCTCATAAAAGAGCAGTTTCGCCTCGTAACCGAAAAACCTAAGGATGGGGGAGTATCCTCATTTCAGGCGCTGATGGTATCGACTGCCTCACGAGTCGGCACGGGCAACATCATAGGCGTATCCTCTGCTCTCTGCCTCGGCGGCTACGGCGCTATATTTTGGATGTGGGTCATCGCCGTTATAGGCAGCGCATCTGCCTTTATAGAGAGCACCCTCGCTCAAATCTATAAGCGAAAGGGCAAGGATGGCAGCTTTGGCGGCCCTGCATACTATATTGAGCAGGGGCTGGGGCTTAAATGGCTTGCCGTTATATTCTCGGTTATTTTGATTTTTACATACGGTGTCGGCTTTAACATGCTCGCATCCTACAATCTGCAATCATCATTCTCAGCCTATTCGTTTTATGAATACACGGTTGGCGACGTGCAAATTGTTCCCATCATTATCGGTGTTATTACTGCCGTTTTGGTGGCTATCTGCCTTTTAGGTGGCGGCAAAAGCATCGTTAAGACCACTAGCCTGCTTGTGCCCGTTATGGGTGTTGCTTATGTTGGCGTTGCACTGATTGTAGTGCTGCTCAACATCACCTCATTGCCCTCGGTTTTTGCTAAGATTTTTGAGTCTGCCTTTGATTTTAAGGCTATATTCGGTGGCTTTACGGGCTCCTGCGTTATGTATGGCATTAAGCGTGGCCTTTTCAGCAACGAGGCCGGAGTTGGTTCTGCACCCAACGCTTCGGCTGCAGCCGAAGTTACCCACCCGGCAAAGCAGGGTCTTGTGCAGGTGCTTTCGGTCTTTATAGATACGCTGCTTATCTGCTCTGCAACTGCATTCATGTGCGTCTGCTCAGGTGTTGAGCCATCAAAGAGCCTTGAGGGTGCGCCCTACGTTCAAGCTGCTCTCGAAAAGAGCTTTGGTGCCTTCGGCCCCATATTTATTACCGTTGCGATGGCGCTCTTTGCCTTCACAACGCTGCTTGGCAACCTATTTTATGTTGATAAATGCTTTGACCACATATTCGGCCACACCCCGAGCAAGCTCTTTATGATTTGCTACCGATTGATTGCATCACTCCTGGTTGCAGTCGGCGCTCTGTTAAACGCAGGCATGCTGTGGGATATTGCCGATATTGCAATGGGTCTTATGACCCTCATTAACATACCCGTTATTATAATACTCAGCCGATGGGCTTTGAGGGCGCTTAAAGACTACACCCGTCAGCGCAAAGAGGGTAAAGACCCCGTCTTTTTAGCACAAGATATCAATTTGCCCCACAAGGTTGACTACTGGAATTAAGCAAAACTGCCCAAACAAAGGGAGTTTGCATTTGATTTTCTCAAAAAAGTGCCTTAAATTCAAAAAAATTAAAAAATTCGGTTGACATAAGTAGGCATGTTATTATATAATTTAACATTGCAGGGTTATGTGACCGACCTTCCCATGCTCGGCGTGGGTATATCGTATAAAGGTTCACCCGAACAAAAGTTTAAGAACGGAGGGGTCTATAGTGTTAAGAACCTACCAGCCTAAAAAGCTTCACGCAAAGAAAGAGCACGGCTTTCGCAAGAGAATGGCTGACAGAAACGGCCGCAAGGTGCTTGCCCGCCGCAGAGCTAAAGGCAGAAAGCGCCTGTCCTACTAAGTGCTGCTGCTGACAGGGGCTGTTTCAATAGAGACAGCCCCTTGCTTTTTTCTTTAGGTGTAAAGTCACCACCCATTCGGAGGAGTTCACCGTGAAGAACAGATTAAAGCTCAATCATCAATTCAGAATGGTCTATACCCGTGGCAAGAGCTCAAGCTCTCCCACCCTCGTGACCTACGTTTTGCCTCGTCGCTACGGTGGCGTTACTATCGGCATAACCACCGGCAAAAAGATTGGCGGAGCTGTTGTGCGCAATCGTGCGCGCAGAGTTATTTCGGCCGCGTGGCGTAGCTGTGAGCCTTATTTAAGGCAAGATGCAAACGCCTATATAGTCTTTGTTGCCCGCTCAAAAACTGCTCCCGCCAAAAGCAACGCTGTTGCTAAGGCTATGATGGCCCATCTTGAAAAGGCAGGGCTAATAAGGAGCGATGAAGTATGAAAAGGGTGCTCATTTGGCTTATAAGGTGGTACAAGCGTTGTATTTCACCCTTCACACCACCAAGCTGTCGGTTTTATCCGACCTGCTCAAGCTATGCTATCGAAGCGATAAACACCCATGGCTCATTTAAAGGCTTAGCCTTAGCCGTATGGCGCATTATGCGCTGTAATCCGCTATGCAAGGGTGGGTATGACCCCGTACCGTTGCCAAAGCGTTTCAAAGAGAGGTAACCTATGAATATTCCTTTTTTAAATGAACTATTCGGCACTATAATCAGATTTTTCTGCACCCTTTGTGGAAATAACTACGCATTGGGTATCCTCGTTTTTACTGTCATTGTCAATGCGGCTCTGCTACCGCTCAATATAAAACAGCAAAAATCCACTGCAGCTCAAGCTCGCATGAAGAACAAGCTTGCTAAGCTGCAAGAAAAATATAAAGACGATAAGCAAAAATATCAAGAAGAGATGAGCAAGCTCTATTCAGAGGGCGGCACATCCCCATTTTCAGGCTGTCTGCTTATGCTGATCAGATTTCCCATATTTATCTGCATCTACGATGCTGTGAGGCAGACTCTGTCTTATGTTTACGGTGCCGACTCTAAGCTCATCAAGAGCGCATTTGAGGTCATCAAGAGCGGTGCTCTTGGCAGCGCTGTTGATAAATCAAAGGCAACTGAGATTTCTGTGCTTAAAAATATTGATGCGCTTATCGCTCACGATGCAAAATTCGCTGATTTGACCAAGGGTCTTGAGCTTGATTTTAGCTTTTTTGGCATCAATCTGCTCGATACCCCTACCAGCGCTCTCGCTCTTATTTGGATTATTCCTCTGCTGTCATTTGCAACTGCAATGCTCAGCTCCTTCATTTCAATGCAAATGAGCAAAAAGACCAACCCAGGTGCCAACATGGGCTCAATGGGCTGCATGATGTTTGGCATGCCCTTCTTTTCACTGTGGATTACCTTCAGTGTTCCCGGTGCAGTTGGCTGGTATTGGGTCTGTTCCAACATCGTCTCCACCATTATTATGGTGTGTATGAACAAAATTTATTTCCCCGCAAAGCTTGTTGCTCAGCAAGAGGCTAAAGAGGCCAGAAAACGCCGTGCGTGGGAGCAGGAGAGGATTAACCCCCCTGCAAGCGGCAAAAAAGGTATTATTAAAAAGTAAGCCGCATTCAGAAAGGATGTTATTTGAAAAATGAAAAGAGAAGCAACTGCAACTGCAGCTACTATCGACGAGGCTATTGACGCAGCTCGCGCTGAGCTCGGCATCGGTGACGAGGTCGAGGTCGAAATCGAAATTATTGACCAACCCGAAAAGAAATTGCTCGGTCTGTTTGGCGGCAAGCTCGCTAAGGTAACCGTCAGCTATGATGACGGAAAAAAAGAGAAGCCTGCTAAAGCCGAAAAGAAGGCTGACAAAAAGATAGAAAAGACCGAAAAGAAGGTCGAGAAAAAGGCAGAGAAAAAGCCTGCTAAGCCTGAGAAAAAGGCTGAAGCTCCCATTAAAAAGGTTGAGCTCAACTCTGTTGCACTCGAAAAGACCATTAACTATGTTAAGGCCATCGTTGGTGGCATGATTGACGGTGAGGTTACCTGCTCTGTCAGCGATGTTGATGGTGGCTTTTGCATCACCCTTGACGGTGACCACATGGGCGCCGTTATCGGTCGCCGTGGTGAAACCCTTGATGCTGTTCAGTATCTTGCAAGCCTTTGCTACAATCAAAATGAAGAGGGCTTTGTAAGGGTTGTTATCGATACCAACAACTACCGTGCTAAGCGTGAGGATACCCTCAAGGCTCTCGCACTTCGTGTTGCAGGCGAGGCTCAAAAGAGTGGTCATAATCAGGCTCTCGAGCCCATGAATCCATATGAGAGACGCATCATCCACACTGCCGTTCAGGACGTTGAGGGCGTAACCTCTTGGTCGGTCAGCGACAGCCGTGGCCGCAGAGTTATTATCGGTCTTGCAGATAGCGAGGGCAACCCCGTTAACGCTGATGAGAGGCCCTCTCGCTCAGGTGGCCGTGGCAGAAACGACCGTGATCGCAGAGGTCTTGGCGATCGCAGAAGCAGAGGTGGCAGGCCCCCTCGCTCAAAGAGCAGCTACACCCCCTCTGAGCCCACCCGTGAGAAACGCAGTGATGCTTCTGACCTGCCCCTTTTTGGCAGAATAGATAAGTAATCAGGGCTTTTTCAGCCTGACAAACGCCCGCAAAATTTTTGTGGGCGTTTATTGTATTATAGTGAGGTGACTCAATTTGGCAGATACTATTGCCGCTATCTCAACTGCATCTGCTCCTGCAGGCATTGGCGTTATCCGTATCTCGGGTAACGATGCTTGCAAGGTGGCCGACAGCGTTTTTAAAGCTATAAGTGGTGTCAAAACAGCCGATATGAAGGGCTACAATGCTGCCTTGGGTCAGATTTTTGACTCTGAGGGCAAGGTGGATGAGGCTGTAGCCATTCGTTTTGTCGCTCCTAAGTCTTATACAGGCGAGGATATTGTCGAGCTATCCTGCCACGGCGGTGAGTATCTGCTTCGCAGAGCGCTAAGAGCCGTCATTTCAGCAGGTGCAAGAATGGCTCAGCCGGGTGAATTCACTCGCAGAGCCTTTTTAAACGGCAAGCTCGACCTGACAGCCGCCGAATCGGTTATGGATTTAATCTCGGCTCAGGGCAGCGGAGCTCATCTTGCAGCCATTTCGGCTCGCTCGGGTGCAACCTTCTCTGCCTGCGATAAAGTAAAAGAGCTGCTAATCTCGGCATCTGCCGATTTAGCTGCATGGTGCGATTTCCCCGATGAGGACGTGCCCTACGTTGAGCCAACCTCTCTGAAATCCACACTTGTTGATGCAAAAGATGAGCTTTGCCGTCTGATTAGCACTGCCGATAGTGGTAGACTTCTCATGTCGGGGGTTAATACCGTCATCGCAGGCAAACCCAACGTAGGCAAATCAAGTGTTATGAATCTTTTGGCTCGTTGCGACCGTTCAATCGTTACCGATATCGCCGGTACCACCCGTGATATTATCGAAGAATCGGTCTGCGTTGGTGGAATCACCCTGCGACTTGCCGATACTGCAGGTCTAAGAGACACCTTAGACCCTGTTGAAGCTGTTGGTGTGGAGCTTGCTCGCAAGCGAATTGAGGGAGCGCAGCTGATTATTGCCGTGTTTGACAGCTCAAGAGAGTTTGACAGTGAGGATTTAGCCCTTATATCGCTATTAAAGGGTCGATGCTTCGTTGCTCTGCTCAATAAGAGCGATTTGCCCCAAAAAGCCGACCTATCTTTGGCTGAGGGCATAGATTTTATCACCATTTGCGCCAAAAACGATAGCCCCGAGGCCGTCGAAAAGGCAGTTGCTAAGGTGCTTGGCACCGACAAAATCGATCCATCAGCAGGTCTTATCGCCAATGAGCGACAGCTTGATTGCGCTCGCAGAGCCTTAAACGCCATCGAAGAGGGCATAAACGGTCTCGATTTTGGCATCACCCTCGATGCTGTGGGTGTTTGCATTGAAGACGCCGTTACAGCTCTGTGCGAAATGACGGGCGAGAGGGCGAGCGAATCGGTGGTCGACGAGGTATTCTCCCGTTTTTGCGTTGGTAAATAACAAAGTTTTCAACATTTTGTATATAGAATCTTTAAAAATCTAAGGAATTGATGAATTAATGAGCTATTTTGCAGGACAATATGACGTTGCCGTCATTGGTGCAGGTCACGCAGGCATTGAAGCTGCCCTCGCTGCATCCCGTCTTGGCTGTAAGACAGCCGTATTTTCAATAAATCTTGATGCTGTCGGCAATTGCCCCTGCAACCCCTCTATCGGCGGCACTGCAAAGGGGCACCTTGTGCGTGAGGTTGATGCTCTGGGTGGTGAAATTGCCAAAGCAACCGATGCCACCCTCATTCAGCTTCGCATGTTAAACCTCGGAAAAGGGCCTGCTGTGCATAGTCTGCGCGCGCAAATTGACCGAAGAAGCTACAGCGCCTACATGAAAAAAGCTCTCGAGAAGCAAGCTAACCTCGAGCTTCGTCAGGCTGAGATTACAAATCTTGCTAAAGATGGTGAAAATTGGCAACTCACCACCCGTCTGGGTGCAATTTATAACGCAAAATGCGTTATTCTCGCAACGGGTACCTTTTTAGGCGGCAGAATTTATATTGGTGACGTATCTTATCAAAGTGGACCCGACGGAATGTTTGCTGCTACAGAGCTTTCAAAATCGCTTATTGAATTGGGTGTTGGGCTCCGTCGCTTTAAAACAGGCACCCCTGCTAGAGTTAATCGCAATTCTATTGATTTTTCACAGCTTGAAATTCAATATGGTGATAACCTTACCACAGCAGTATCTTATTCTGTCGATAAAAAGCCCGAGAATGTTTCGGTTTGCCATATAACCTACACCAACGACCAAACCCGTCAGGTTATTATGGATAACATTCATCGCTCGCCCCTATATGGTGGCATGATCGAGGGTGTCGGCCCTCGCTATTGCCCTTCACTTGAGGATAAGATGGTGCGCTTTGCCGACAAGCCCCGTCATCAGCTCTTTATTGAGCCTTGTGGGCTTGATACCGACGAAATGTATATTCAGGGTGCGTCATCCTCATTGCCTGAGGATGTTCAGCTGGCATTTTACCACACCATCCCCGGTCTTGAGAATGCTCAGATTATGCGCCCTGCCTATGCTATAGAATATGATTGCATCGACCCCACAAAGCTTGCTGCAACCCTCGAATTTCTCGATTTTGAGGGATTATACGGTGCAGGTCAGTTTAACGGCTCATCAGGTTACGAAGAGGCTGCTGCTCAGGGTCTTGTTGCAGGCATTAACGCTGCCCTTCGCTGCAAGGGTCAGCCCCAGATGGTGCTTGAGCGCTCAGGCTCCTACATAGGCACCCTTATAGATGACCTTGTTACCAAGGGTTGCACCGACCCATACAGAATGATGACCTCTCGCTCAGAGTATCGACTTTTGCTCCGTCAAGACAACGCTGATGAGCGCCTGTCCCCAAGAGGCCGCGAAATCGGTCTGGTTGACGACACTGCATGGGAGCGTTATCAGACCCGTCTTAGCCAAAAAGAGGCTGAAATCAAGCGACTTCACACCGTAGTGGTCGCACCAAGCGACGAGATAAACGCTCTGCTTGTTTCACGTGAAACATCACCCCTTACAACAGGAATCAGAATGGATGAGCTGCTGCGCCGTCCACAGCTTGATTATAAATGCCTTGCACCGTTTGACAGCAATCGACCCGATTTGACCGATGACGTCATTCAAAAAATCGAAACCGAGATTAAATATGAGGGTTATCTGCGCCGTCAAGAGGCTCAGGTTAAGGAACTTCGCCGTCTTGAGAAGCGACTTATACCCGATAATATCGATTATGACGAGGTCACAGGCCTTCGTGACGAGGCAAGAGAGAAGCTCAAAGCCATCCGACCCCACAGCGTTGGTCAGGCTTCGGGTATCTCGGGTGTTAATCCTGCCGATATAACCGTTTTGCTCATCCATTTGGGCAAGGAGGGTAATAATGATTAATTTTGATAAATTAAAGGCCGAATGCGCCCCCTTTGGCATAGAGCCTGATAAATTGGCTCTCGAGCGACTTGACAGATACGCCGAAATGCTTGTTGACTGGAACAGCCGAATGAATTTGACAGGCATAACCGACCCTGATGGAATTGTAACTCGCCATTTTGCAGACAGCGCCTCGTTTTTTAAGGCAACAAAACCGAGCGAGGGCGCAAGCCTTATCGACGTTGGCAGTGGCGCAGGGTTTCCGGGCATGGTGCTTAAAATTTTGCGGCCCGATATGAAAATAACCCTGCTTGATGCTACCAACAAGCGCATCAGATTTTTATCTGCCGTAGCTGAGGATTTGGGTCTTGAGCTCGAAACTCTGCATAGCCGAGCAGAGGATGCTGCTTCAAAGCCTCAATACAGAGAGCAATATGACCTTGCAACAGCAAGAGCAGTTGCAGAGCTTAGAGTGCTCAGCGAATACTGCCTAGGTTTTGTTAAGATAGGTGGTATGCTGGTTGCAATGAAAGGTCAACTATCTAACGATGAGATATCATCGGCTAACAACGCAATCACAACCATGGGTGGCAAAAAAGAAGCTCAGCACACGCTAAATCTTTCGGATGGCAGCGAAAGAGCCTTATATTGCATAAAAAAATGGTCGCACACTCCGACAAAATACCCCAGATGCTCTGCTCAAATGTCAAAAAAGCCACTTTAAAGTGGCTTTTTTTGTTACATCGTGTCATTTATTGCGACCGAAAAAGGTGGCAAAATTTAATAGCTTGTCTTATACTTTTAGTCATAAAGATTTCGGAGTGATATTATGTTTTTTGAATTAAAAAAGGATAAGCTGATTGAACTGCCCATAGGGGTCATTCATCCAAACGGATATCAGCCACGCACCAATTTTGACACAGCAGAGCTGTCGGGTCTATGCGAGAGCATCAAGCGAAACGGATTGCTGCAGCCCATCTCGGTCAGAAGGCGCAGCGACGGCTGTTATGAGCTTATTGCAGGTGAGAGAAGGCTCAAAGCAGCTCGAATGGCAGGCTTCAATAAGGTGCAATGCATTTTAACCGACATAGATGACCGCAGAGCAGCCATTTTAGGTCTTGTTGAGAATATGCAGCGTCAGGATTTAAACCCGTTTGAAGAAGCAGAAGCCATACACCGACTAATGACCGAATGGGGTGCGACTCAACTAGAGATAGCTCAGCGACTCGGCAAGGCTCAATCGACGGTAGCAAATAAATTGCGACTGTTAAGGCTAAGCCCCGACCACCGAGCAAGAATTATAGCTGCAAGCCTGACTGAGCGCCACGCAAGAGCGTTACTGCGCATTGAAGATGAAAATGCACGGGGTGACGCGCTAAATCGCATGATTGCAGACAATATGGGCTCAGCAGATGCAGAAAAATATGTTGCCGAGCTGGTAGAGAGCAAACAAAACCAAAAAACAACCATCAGAGTGCCGATAATAGGGGACGTGCGAATTTTTGTTAACACCCTGTCGAAAGCAGTCGAATCGATACGCAAATCGGGTCTTGATGCAAAAAGCGAACAGACCGAAACCGAGGATTATATTGAATACACCGTCATAATCCCAAAAAACTATATGCTTTAGTTTCTAAAACCCCATGTTTCACGTGAAACATGGGTGATTTTTTAAAAAAATATAATTAACCCCTTTAAATGAGCGACGGGATGTGATATACTAATTTCTAAGCGATAATGGGCTTTTGCCCACGTTTTTATCCAAAGGAGCTATTATGGGACGTATAATTTCTATCGTTAACCAAAAGGGTGGTGTCGGTAAAACCACAACTGCAGTCAATTTGGCAGCAGCGCTCGGTCTTTGCGGCAAAAAAACCCTACTTATAGATATTGACCCTCAGGGTAACTCAACCAGTGGCTACGGCATCAGCAAGCGAGACGGCCGACTCAACAGCTACCATATTTTAACGGGTGCTGCTAAAATAAAGGATGCTATTATAACCACTGAATATCAAAAGGTTGATATTGTTGTATCGGGCATGGACCTTGCAGGTGCCGAAATCGAAATGATTGATATTGACCATCGTGAGTCGGTGCTAAAAAACGCAATTGCAACTATTTATGCCGATTATGACTATATTTTGCTCGATTGCCCACCATCATTAGGGTTAATCACTATCAACGCTTTGGTGGCATCAGATACCGTTCTTGTGCCCATTCAATGTGAATATTTTGCTCTTGAGGGCCTATCTCAGCTAATGGCATCGGTGCGCCTTGTTAAACAAAAATATAACCCTGCGCTCGAGCTTGAGGGTGTGCTTCTGACTATGTATGACGGTCGACTTAACCTAACTCAGCAGGTGGTGGGTGAGGTTAAAAAATTCTTCCCCAAAAAGGTATTTTCGACCGTAATACCACGCACCGTAAGGCTTAGCGAAGCACCAAGCTTTGGCATGCCCATTCAGTATTATGATAAACAAAATAAGGGTGCACTGGCTTATAACTCGCTAGCTCAAGAGATTTGCAAAAATAAATAGGAGATTTGCTTATGGCAGTTAATAAAAAAAGAGGACTCGGCAGAGGTCTTGACTCGCTTTTTAACGATAACGCAGTCGACCAGGGGTCGGTCAATGAGCTCGATATTAACGAAATTGAGCCCAACCGTGACCAGCCGAGAAAAGAGTTTGACCAGCAGGCGTTAAACGAGCTTGCAGACAGCATTGCCACCCACGGATTGTTGCAACCCATCGTTGTCAGACCCATGTCAAACCTGCGCTACCAGATTGTTGCAGGTGAGCGACGCTGGAGAGCCAGCCGCATTGCAGGGCTTGAGAGGGTGCCTGTCATAATTCGTGAAATGAGCGACATGGAATGCATGGAGCTTGCAATGATAGAGAATCTTCAGCGTGAGGATTTAAACCCCGTTGAAGAGGCGCTCGGCTACCGTCAGCTTATCGATAGCTACTCAATGACTCAAGATGAGGTGGCTCAGGCTGTGGGCAAATCCCGACCTGCAGTTGCCAATGCGCTAAGGCTTTTGAGCCTGCCGAGTGACCTTTTAGAGATGGTTTCGGCCGGTGAATTGTCAGCAGGTCACGCAAGAGCCTTGCTCGCAATTGAAGATGCTGAGCTTCGCTCTCAAGCAGCTAAATGGGCAAAAGACGGAGCTACAGTTAGAGAAATTGAGAAACTCGGCTCTAAACGTTCAAAATCAAGCGAAAATAGCGCAAAACAGCCAATTTTGTCTTATTATAAAGAGGTTGAGCTGGCATTAACTGCCGAGCTCGGTCGCAAAGTTAAGGTTAGTGGCGCTAAAGGTAAGGGTACCTTAACCATCGAATTTTATTCAGATAGCGAACTATCCGACATGGCGATGAAGCTGTCAGGCGATAAATAAAATTTAATTAAAGGACGGATATATTATGTTAGACATCAAATTTATCAGACAAAACCCCGAGCTTGTTAAGCAGGCTGTTCGCAATCGCAACGGCAATCTCGATAACGAGATTGACCAGCTTGTTGAGCTCGACCAAAAGCGCCGTGATTTAACTGCAAAGGTTGAGTCTTTAAAGGCTGAGCAGAATGCTGCATCCAAAAAAATCCCCCAAATCAAAAAAGAGGGTGGCGACGTATCTGCCATTATGGAGCAGATGAAATCTATCTCTGCAACCATTAAGGAACTTGATGCTGAGCTCGCACAGTATGAGGCTGAGCAGAAGCAGATAGTTTATATGATACCCAACATCCCCGACGAGTCGGTTCCCGTTGGCACCGACGATAGCATGAATAAAGAAATACGTCGTTTCGGCAACCCCACCGAGTTTGAGTATGAGCCCAAGGCTCACTGGGATATCGGCGCAAACCTCGGAATTCTCGACCCCGAAACTGCTGCAAAGGTTACCGGCGCTCGTTTCCACTTCTACAGAGGCATGGGCGCACGACTTGAGCGCTCAATTATCAACTTCTTTCTCAACACCCACACCGAAAACTGCTACACTGAGGTATTTCCTCCCTTCATGGTTAACCGTGCTTCAATGACAGGCACAGGTCAGCTACCAAAGTTTGAGGAGGATGCATTTAAGCTCTCTACCAACGACTACTTTCTCATTCCTACTGCTGAGGTACCCGTAACCAACATGCACCGTGATGAAATTCTTGACGGTGCAAAGCTGCCCATCAGCTACTGCGCATATTCTGCATGCTTTAGAGCAGAGGCAGGCTCTGCTGGCCGTGATACCAGAGGCCTTATCCGTCAGCACCAGTTTAACAAGGTTGAGCTTGTTAAGTTCGCTGACCCCGAGCATTCTTTTGAGGAGCTCGAAAAGCTGACCAACGATGCAGAGCGCGTGCTTCAGCTTTTAGGTCTGCCTTATAGAGTTGTTGCTCTTTGCAGTGGCGACCTCGGATTTTCTTCAGCAAAGACCTACGACATTGAGGTTTGGATGCCCTCTTACAACCGATATGTTGAGATTTCGTCTTGCTCTAACTTTGTTGATTTTCAGGCACGCAGAGCTGCAATTCGATTTAAGAGCGAGCAGGGTGCAAAGGCTCAGCTGGTGCATACCCTCAACGGTTCGGGTGTTGCCGTCGGCAGAACTGTTGCCGCAATACTCGAAAACTATCAAAATCCCGATGGCAGCGTAACCATCCCCGAGGTTCTGCGCCCCTACATGGGTGTTGAAAAGATCGAAAAGCCTATTAAATAAGATGAGTTTTAAAAAAAGCCACATAAAAGAGGCACACTTCCTTACGGAGTGTGCCTCTTTTATTCGCCAAAGGCGAGTTTTATTACTTCGCAGTTATATTTGGGCTAAAGACCAAGTTATATTCGCTTCGCGAGTTTTGGGGCTAATATAACAAAACTAAAACCAAAGATTTTAATAACACTTTTGCTTTATCAAAAATATCACTAATGATTTTATCTTTGAGATAGGTATAATTTCAAAGCATGTAACCCTCTATGACACTTTCAATCCGAAAGTGTTATTTTTTAATATAAAAAGAAAATTTAGAGAAACTTCTTTACGAAGTGTCTCCCAATCTGTGGTTTTTTATGCCTAAAAATACCTTTTATAAAAAGTTATATAACTTAATCTTAGTAAAAATGGAGCAGTATCCTTTTGGACACTGCTCCTTCAATATTGATTTTATTATCTTTTTACTATCTTTGAGACCCTTTTAATTATCGGCATCAAAAGTGGAATCATCACAAGCTGAACAACAAAGGTCATAGAGGCTCTGATTATTCTTGAAGGGAGTGTAGCAATAACGTAGCCAATAATATTCTCGGGGTTTATTACCGATGCCAAAATAAATGAATTAACACCGATTGAAAATATAATCTGATTAATCAGCACGGCAGCTGCAGTTGCCAAAACAACAGTAAAACCGTTTATTTCTTTATTAAGCTTTGAATCGCTAACAAAATTAAATCTCTGCTTGCCGGCTTTAGCGCTGGGCGAATAGAGAAACAAGCCATAAACAAAGCCCATAAAAAAGTAAGAGACCGACAGCAAAATTATGGGCGCACCCTTGGCAAAAACAAAGGCTCCGAATAAATCACCCATGCTGAATACCAGCGCACTGCTGACGGGGCCTAAAACTGCTGCCGCAACCACTACAGGCACAAAGTTTAGACTGACCGTTTTGAGGGTATCAGAAATCTGAATGGTCAAAAAGCGGTCGATTACGACGTAGAGTGCTATAAGCACTGCCGTAAAGACAAAATAAAATACAAACGAACGGCGGGTTTTAAAATCTAAACCCAAAAATTTTCTAATCTGTGCAGCCATAAAAAAATACCTCCGTTTCTGCACAACGCCTTGTGAAAAACGGAAGCAAATTATTATAACTTCTTATTTTCATTCAGCGGGATGCGACAAGCGCACCGCAAGTTAAAACACTTTTCGTTCGCTCGGCAACTCCCCGTCCGACCGACACTTAACGCGCGCTCATCTACTCTGTTTTACGAAGGGATTATACACCCAAATTTAACCTTTGTAAAGACCTATTTTAAATATTAAAAAACTTTTAAAAAAATTAAATAAAAATCGTTTAAAACTTTCGTAAATTCCTTGATAATCAGAGCATTTTATGCTATAATTAAGCAGTAAATTATGTGTTGATTTTTAGCCCTTAAAACGGTTAGAAGATATCTAAAAAGAAGGAGAAAAAAACCGTGCAAAACTACAAAGATTTATGGCACGTTGCCATCGAAAATTGCAGAACCAGCGTGTCTGTTGTTGCCTACAACACATGGCTTAAATATATGACCCCACTCAGCTTCAACGGTTCTGTGTTTGAGGTCAGTGTGCCCACCGAAATGTATAAGGATGTTATAACTCAAAACTATCTGCCCATAGTTATTCGCACCTTTAAAGAGACCATCGGCATTGAGCCTGAGGTTAAGTTTATTTGCGAAAACGAGCAGGAAGAAGAAGAAATTATTGAGACTGTCGATATCATGTCGACCTACACCTTCGACAACTACGTTGTAGGCTCTTCAAATAACTTCGCTTTTGCAGCCTCTCGCTCAGTTGCAGAGAGCTACCCCAACATCGTCTACAGCCCCCTCGTTATTTACGGCAAATCGGGTGTTGGCAAGACCCATCTTGCTCTCGCAATCTTAAACTTTATCAAAAAGAAATATCCTGATAAAAAGCTCGTTTATATGCGCACAGAGGAGTTCACAAACGAGGTTATTTCCGGCATTCATGAGCATCGCATGGCTCAAGTGCGTGAAAAATTCCGTAACGTTGATTTGTTGCTTCTTGACGATATTCACTTTATCGCAGGCAAAGAGTCGGTTCAAGAGGAGTTTTTTAACACCTTTAATGCTCTGTTTCAGGCTAATAAGCAGATTATTGTTACCTGCGACCGACCGATTAGCGAAATTAAGACCCTTGAGGATCGCATTAAGTCTCGTTTGACTGCAGGATTGACCTGCGATATTCAGGTGCCCGACTACGAAACAAGAGTTGGTATCATCCGCCGCAACATGCAGTCAAATCAGGTTGCACTCAACGACGACCTTATCTATTACGTTGCAGAGCAGATTGACCAAAACGCCCGTCAGCTGGAGGGCGTTATAAAAAAGCTCAGCGCTATCTCTAAATTCGACTCAACCTCTATCTCAAGAGGAGTTATTGCCAACGTAATTCGCGATGTTAGAGCCTTTAATCAACCTGAGCCCATCACCGTTTCTAAAATTGTTGAAGAGGTCGCTCGCACCTACAACACCACAGCCGAAGAGGTTATGAGCAAAAAGCAAACTGCCAACGTTTCAAACTGCCGCAGAATTGCTATGTATGTTGTAAGGCAGATTACCCACCTCTCACTCGAAAAAATCGGTGAGCATTTTAATAAAGACCACTCAACCGTTCATTATTCAATCACAAAGGTTGAAGAGATGATGGCTAAAATTCCAAAAGAAAAAGAAACCATTGAGGATATTATCAAAAATCTTCAAAATTAAAATTTTTAACAGTTTTATAAACATTAACAATAGAGTTTTCAAAAGTTTTTTTAATGTCTCATTATTAACCCTGAAACTTCAACAATTTATAAAAAGCTAATTTTAATAATATTTTTGTCGAAAACGGCTTGTCTATTAGCTTTTATGAGTTTTCAAAAATATTAAAGCCCCCTACTAATATCTACTATCTATTTACTTATTTTTATACGACCGACTCTGTTTCGGTCGGGAAAGGTCATTGTTATGCAACTCACATGTTTAAAACAAGAGTTAAGCACTGCTGCTAACCACATCTCTCGTGTTGTATCGGCTAAATCACCCCTACCTGCTCTTACCGGTATTTTAATGACTGCCAAGGGCAATAAGCTTAGTCTGTACGGCTATGACCTTGAAATTGGCATGACCACCGAAATTCCTGCTTCAGTTGAGGTTGCAGGCACTGCTGTTGTTGATGCAAAACTGTTTTGCGATATCGTGCGCCGCCTGCCTGATGACAGAGTGAGCATCACGGTTGATGAGCGCAACATGTGCAGAATTAACAGTGGCAGAAGCGTATTTTCACTTCTTAGCATCAACCCCGATGAATACCCCGAATTGCCTACAGTTGATAACGGCACAAGCGTTACCTTCTCAACCGAAGTTATGCAGTCTATGGTCAGACAGACCTCTTTTGCAGTAGCAGAGCCGGGTAACCCAAAGCCGATACTTACTGGTATTCACTTTAAAATCAGCGAAGGCGAAATCAACATGGTCGCTATGGATGGCTATCGCATTGCCATTCGCAAAGAGGCAATTAACACAAGCGATGAGCTGGCTTTCACCGTTCCTGCAAAGGCAATGGGTGAGGTTATGAAGCTTATCAGCGATGGTAATGAAATTACCATCACCACTTCGCTTCGTCACATTGTTTTTGAGGTTGACGGTTATAAGGTTATTTCACGTCTTTTAGACGGTGAATATTTTGATTATAAGAGGGCAATACCCACCACCTTTAACACTAATATCGTCGGCAAGACCGATCAGATGCTCAGCACCATTGAGCGTATCTCTCAGGTTATCGTTGAGCGCCTAAAGACCCCAATCACCTGTAGCTTTGAGGATGGCGTTTTTCAGGCAAACTGCATGACCGAGCTTGGTGACGCTCACGATGAAATTGAGGTCGATATGAGTGGTGACCCCGTTAAAATCGGATTTAACAGCCGTTACCTTATTGATGCTCTCAGAGCAGCAGAAACCGATGAGGTTAAAATCAACATAGGCAGCCCCCTCTCGCCGATAACCATCGTGCCCACTGAGGGAGACAGCTTTATATTTGTAGTATTGCCGGTGAAAATAAGATGACAAATAAAATTATAATAAACACCCCTTTCATTAAGCTCGATAGCTTTCTAAAGCTGGCAGGTCTGGTTAATACAGGAGGTCACGCAAAAATCGTTATAATCGAGGGTGAGGTCACCGTTGACGGTGAGGTATGCACCATGCGTGGCAAAAAGCTTTTTGGCGGTGAAATAGTCGAGTTTGACGGGGTTTCGGTTCAGGTTATCAGGGAGGAATGACGGTTGCGCGCCGACAGTATCAGCTTTGAGAACTTTAGAAATCTAAAAAATAATAAAATCGAATGCCACCGGTCGGTCAACGTTATTTATGGAGATAACGCTCAGGGCAAAACCAACCTTTTAGAAGCGATTTGGCTTTTTTCGGGCGCAAAATCATTTCGTGGTGCAAAAGATAGCGAATGCGTCGCCCACGATAAGGATATTGCTCGGCTTATACTTGATTTTGAGTCGATGGGCAGAAGCCAAACAGCGAGGTTAGATATTAGCAATCGCAGAGTGGCAACCCTAGGCGGAGTGAGCCTTAAATCAGCAGGGGAATTGGCCGGTAATTTCAGAGCAGTAGTTTTTTCGCCCACCCATCTATCTCTAATTAAGGATGGGCCTCAGGGCAGGCGCCGTTTTTTAGATACTGCTATCGGTCAGCTTTGGCCGAAATATATCAGCCTTTTAAAGGATTACACCCGTTGCATTGCACAAAGAAATGCGTTACTGAGAGACGTAAGGTTTCATTCTCAGCTACTCGACATGCTCGATATTTATGATAATGAGCTTTGCACCCTCGGCAATCGCATTGCACAGTATAGATCAAAATATATTGAGCTACTCTCTGAGCGAAGCGCAATCATTTATAACGGCATCACGAGTGGCAAAGAAACTCTCGGTGTGAGCTATATTTCGTCGAGTGGTTTATCTAAGGATGAGATGGCGCAGAAACTAAAATCATCAAGAAGCGATGATATTAACAGTGGCACCACCTCTATCGGCCCGCACAGAGACGAGATTGAGGTTACCGTAAACGGCATGCTCGCTCGCTCCTTTGGGTCGCAGGGTCAACAGCGCTCGGCAGTTATATCCCTCAAAATGGGCGAAGCAGAGGTTATTAATGAGCAAACGGGTGAGGAGCCGGTTATGTTGCTTGATGACGTTATGAGTGAGCTTGACGAGGGTCGGCAGGATTATATTTTGAACCATATTGAGCATCAGCAGGTCTTTATAACCTGTTGCGACAAATCGGCAGTGGGCCTGTTAAAGGGTGGTAGCACCTTTTTGATGCAAAATGGCGAAATTATAGATAAAACTTGATTAGGTGAATTTTTATGTATATACATCTCGGTCAGGATATAGCCGTTTCAACTAAAGATATAATCGGCATTTTCGATCTTGATACTTCAACCAATTCACAGCGCACAAGAGATTATTTAACCAAGGCTCAGATAAGGGGCGATGTAATAACCATCTCAAACGAATTGCCAAAAACCTTTATCGTTTGCTCAGCACCTGAGCGAGAGAGTGGCAAAATAATCTATCTTTCACAAATTTCAAGCTCAACACTACTTAAACGCTCAAGCAGTTTAACTGCTTTAAATAAAAAAGACGTAATTCTCTAAACACAATAATATAGCCGTTTTTTGGCGGATAGGAGATAAAAAAGTGAGTAACGAAAATAATAGCGTAAATATTCTTAACTCAACCGTTACAGATGCTTATGACGAATCCTCAATACAAGTTCTTGAGGGTCTTGAAGCGGTCAGAAAACGACCAGGTATGTATATAGGCTCAACCGGTGAAAAGGGTCTTCACCACCTTGTTTACGAAATTGTTGATAACTCTATAGACGAGGCATTAGCAGGCTATTGCGACCATATTGAGGTTGATATTTTGCCTGATAATATAATTCGTGTAGCCGATAACGGCCGTGGTATACCGATTGGTATGCACAAAAAGATGGGCATACCCACCGTTGAGGTCGTTTTTACCATTCTTCACGCTGGTGGTAAGTTTGGTGATGGCGGTTACAAGGTCGCTGGCGGTCTGCACGGCGTTGGTGCGTCGGTTGTTAACGCCCTTAGTGAATACCTCGAGGTTGAGGTTTATTCAGGCGGCAAAATCTATAAGCAACGCTACGAGCGTGGCAAAACTATGACAGGGCTTTTAGAGTCTGGCACCTGCGATGCAGGCCGTACAGGCACCGTTGTTACCTTTAAGCCTGACCCGACCCTCTTCACCGATACCACCGTTTATGACTTTGAGGTGCTCGAAAAGAGATTGCAGGAGCAATCATTCCTTAACGCAGGCATCAAGGTCACCCTCACCGATCGTAGAGAAGAAAACGGTCGCTCTGAGACCTTCCACTATGAGGGTGGTATTAAGTCTTATTGCGAGTATTTGCTTGAGAAAAAGAAAAAGCATAGAGATACTCTCAACGCAATTCACGACGATATTATTTATATGTCAACTGCGACCGACGATAGCGCCGCTGAGGTTGCCATTCAGTTTAATAACGGCTACGATACCCAAATTGTCAGCTTTGCTAATAATATGCACACCATCGATGGCGGTCAGCATGAGATTGGCTTTAAAACTGCTATTCGCAACGCAGTTAACACCTACGCTCGCAATTTCGGTCTGCTTAAAGATAGCAACTCCGACCTTCGTGATGACGATATTCAAGAGGGTATGATTGCCATTGTTTCTGTTAAGCTCAAGGATGCTCAGTTTGAGTCTCAGACTAAGGCAAAGCTTGGTAACACGGCAATGCGTACCCTCGTTTATCAGATGATTAAAGACCAGCTTGGCGATTATTTTGAAAATAACCCCGTTCAGGCTAAAACTATTATTAACAAGTCTATATCTTCTGCTGCTGCCCGTGAGGCTGCTCAAAAGGCTCGCGAAGCAAGCAGAAAGAGCATCGGTTTGTCAAAATCACGTATGCCTGAGAAACTGACCGACTGCATAAGCAACGATGCAACCAAAACCGAAATTTTTATCGTTGAGGGAGACTCTGCAGGCGGCTCAGCTTGTGACGGCCGTAACTCGACCTATCAGGCTATTCTGCCTCTTTGGGGTAAGATGCTCAACGTTGAAAAGGCAAGAGCTGATAAGGTTTTCAGCAATGAAAAGCTCACCCCCGTTATTATCGCTCTGGGCACCGGTATAGGTGATGAGTTTGATATTACAAAGCTTCGTTATGATAAAATTATTATCATGGCCGATGCTGACGTTGACGGTGCTCATATTCGCACCCTTCTGCTGACCTTCTTTTATCGTTATATGAGACCCTTGCTCGAGACGGGTCACATTTATCTCGCTCAGCCACCCCTATTTAAGGTTTCAAAGTGCAAACAGCATTTTTATGCCTTTAGCGATGAAGAGCGAGATATGTATATTGAGCAATTAGGTGGCAGCGGTTCAGCCGATATCCAGCGCTATAAGGGTCTTGGTGAGATGGATGCCGACCAGCTGTGGGAGACTACTATGGATCCCGAGCTTCGCACCCTGCTCAAGGTCAATATGGAAGATGCCGAAAAGGCCGACGATATATTCCGTCTGCTCATGGGTGAAGAGGTCGAGCCACGCCGTAAGTTTATTGAGGATAACGCCCTCAACGTAATTAATCTTGATGTTTAAGGAGGTGCTCTGATTATGGCAGTCAAAGAAACAATTAATTGGCCTAAAGACGAAGATACTAAAATAATACCCGTCGAAATATGCGATGAGGTTAGCCACAGCTTTCTCGACTACTCAATGTCGGTCATTGTCAGTCGTGCGCTTCCCGATGTTAGAGACGGCTTAAAGCCTGTACATCGCCGTATTCTCTACACCATGTATGAAAATAACCTCACCCCCGACAAGGCATACCGAAAATGCGCTGATACTGTCGGTTCGGTGCTCGGTCGTTATCATCCTCATGGTGACGCATCGGTTTATGATGCAATGGTTCGTATGGCGCAGGATTTTTCTCTGCGCTATCCTATGGTTGACGGCCACGGTAACTTCGGTTCAATCGATGGTTACCCTGCTGCAGCATATCGATACACCGAGTCAAGGCTTGCTAAGCTCGCCGTTCATATGCTCGATGATATTGATAAAGAGACGGTCGATTTTATACCCAACTACGATGACCGACTCAAAGAGCCTACCGTTTTGCCCAGCCGTTTTCCGAGCTTATTAGTTAACGGCTCATCGGGTATTGCTGTAGGTATGGCTACCAACATACCCCCTCATAACCTCGGTGAGGTTATCGACGGCATGTGCTGCCTTATCGACAACCCCGATGCTGAGCTGGCTGACCTTTGCGAGCATATTAAAGGCCCCGACTTCCCGACGGCAGGCATAATTATGGGCATGAGTGGTATCAGAGCTGCATATGCAACAGGTCGAGGCAAGATAATTCTGCGTGGACGCACCGAAATTGAAGAGACCAATAACGGTCGTTTTCGCATTGTTATAACCGAAATCCCATACTCTGTTAATAAAAAACTGCTGGTTAAGTCGATATGTGACCTCGCCGCCGAAAAGCGTGTGGAGGGCATAGACGATGTTGTTGACCACTCATCAAAGCGAGACGGTGGTATCCGTATTGTTGTATCCCTTAAAAAGGATGCAAACCCCCAGGTTGTGCTTAATAAGCTCTTTGCTTATACTCAGCTTCAAACCACCTTTGGTATAATCAATCTTGCTCTCGTTGGTGGCGAGCCTAAGGTGCTCTCACTCAAAGAGATGCTTCAGCACTATATTGACCATCAGTGCGAAATCATCGAAAATCGCACTCGCTATTATCTGCGCAAGGCTCAAGAGAGACTGCACATTTTGGATGCTCTTTCTACTGCTCTCGACTTTATCGATGAGGTTATTGCCATATTGCGTGCAAGCAAGTCGGTCAACGACGGCAAGGTGGCTCTTATGGAGCGATTCGGCTTTGACGAAATTCAGGCTACAGCCATCGTTCAGATGCGCCTCGGTCAGCTAACCGGCCTTGAAAGGCAAAAAATTAACGCTGAAATTGCCGAGCTTAAAGAGAAGATTGCCGATTATCAGGATATTCTCACTCGTCATGAGAGAGTGCTCGATATTGTCAAAACTGAGGCTCTCAATCTTCGTGATAAATATGCCGATGACCGTCGCACTGAGATTACTGCCGTTACAGGTGAGGTCGATATAGAAGACCTTATCCCCGAAGAAAACAGCGTTATCACCCTCACAAAGATGGGATATATTAAGCGTATCGCTTCTGATGAGTATCAAATCCAAAATCGCGGCGGTCGTGGCAAGAAGGGTATGACCACTCGTGAAGAGGATATGGTCGATAGCATGTTTGTTTGCTCAAGCCATGACAGAATGATGTTCTTTAGCAACTTCGGCCGTGTTTATCGCCTTAAAGCCTACGAAATTCCAGAGGGCACTCGCAATTCAAAGGGTCTTAACATTATCAACGTGCTACCCCTACAGCCCGAAGAGAAGATAACCGTTATGCTCAAGGTTACCGATGAGGATGAGTCTAACAAGTTTATCTGCATGGTCACAAAGCATGGTGTTATCAAGCGCTCTCGCCTTGAGGTTTATAACACCAATCGCAAGGGTGGCATAAATGCCATCGAGCTCGATGAGGGCGATGAGCTTCGCTGGGCTCAAATCACCGATGGCTCAAATGACGTGCTTGTTGCAACACGCAACGGTCTTGCCATTCGCTTTGATGAGAATGATGCCCGTCCTCTGGGCAGAACTGCCCGTGGTGTGCGCGCCATATCTCTGACCGAGGGTGACGAGGTTGCAGGTATGGTCATCGTTGATGATAGCCGTACCCTCATGACAGTCAGCGAAACAGGCTTTGGCCGTCGCAGTAGCTTTGATGATTATCGCCGTCAGTCTAGAGGCGGTAAGGGCATGACCAACTACAAGACTGCCAAAAACGGCAAGGTCGCATCGGTCAAGACGGTCGGTGAGGATGAAGATGCAATGCTCATCTCTGCCAACGGCGTTATCATTCGTATTTTTGCACCGTCGGTCAGCCTCTTCTCTCGCACAGCTAAGGGCGTTAGAGTTATGAGACCCGATGAGGGCGACTATCTCTTTGCTATGGAGATAGCCGAGCATTCCGAAGAAGCCGAAATGGCTGAAGCCCCCAGCGCTGAGGATGCTGCCGAAAACGCCCCCGAGGTCGATATCGAGGAGGAAGCAGTAGGCGAAATCAATAAGGATGACGCTGCAGCAGCCTTCGACGCAGTTATGAAGAATGCCGAGGAGCATCCTGTAGAAGAATAAATGCAAAATGCCGAGTGAATTTTCACTCGGCATTTTTTGCGAACAACGATCGCCCGAAAGGCTTCTTCTGAGGGAGAAGGCAAATGTGCGCGCAAAATCGCAGACTCATTTAAAAAAAGACTATACTTTTAGCATAGTCTTTTTTGATTTAATCTAAATCACTATATACAGAACAATAGTGTTCTCCATTATACTGCCAGCCCATGCAGTAGCCTAC
>JAZRMJ010000130.1:0-3994 GCA_045647445.1 Acutalibacteraceae bacterium
GGCATAATTTATATGAACCAAAAGCCACAAATAAACAGCAGTGCCTGCATTAAAGATTTTTCTAAACAATTTGAACAGTTACTTCCCTTCACAATGACTGATGCTCAAAAACGCAGCATCTCTGAGGCTGTGTCAGATATGACCTCAGAAAGGCCAATGAATCGTTTGCTTCAAGGCGACGTTGGTTCGGGCAAAACTGCAGTTGCTGCATCTCTATGCTACAGCACTGTCATGAGTGGTTACCAGGCTGCTATGATGGCTCCAACCGAAATACTGGCTGAGCAGCATTATTTATCATTATCTAAGCTTATTGGTGACAAGCTTAATATAGCCCTGCTCACAGGCTCCACCACTAAAAAGCAAAAGATACAAAAGATATATGATAAATTAAAATCGGGCGAAATCGATCTTGTAATCGGTACACATGCCCTTATACAAGATAATGTTGAATTTAAAAATCTTCAATTAGTTATCACCGACGAGCAACATCGTTTTGGAGTAAGACATAGAACCCTTCTGACCAACAAAGGCTCATCACCAAGCGTTTTGGTTATGTCGGCCACGCCTATTCCTCGCACCCTCGCGCTAATGATATACGGCGATCTTGATATATCTATTCTAGACCAGCTTCCTCCCGGTCGGCAAGCCATTCAAACTCGCTGGGTAGGTAGCGACATTAAACCAAAGGTGTTTGAGTTTTTAATCGGTCAGCTAAAAAAAGGCAGACAAGCATATATTGTTTGTCCATTAGTTGAAGAAAATGAATCCGACCTCACCCCTGCAACCGAATATTGCGAAAAACTACGCAATGGATGGCTCAAAGGTTTTAACGTAGGTCTTTTGCACGGTCGCATGAAATCGCAAGAAAAAGAGTTGATTATGCACAAGTTTTCTTCGGGAGAATGCAACGTGCTCGTATCCACAACGGTTGTTGAAGTTGGCGTTGACGTGCCAAACTCTACAGTTATGATTATCGAAAATGCTGAAAGATTCGGCCTATCACAGCTTCATCAGTTAAGAGGGCGAGTCGGCAGAGGTTTGCATAAATCCTTTTGCATTCTTATTTCAGATGCTCAAAATGATGAAGCAACGGGTCGATTAAACATGATGTGTGAGACAAGCGATGGATTTAAGATTGCTGAATACGATCTTAAATCACGTGGACCCGGTGACTTTTTTGGTCAACGTCAGCATGGATTGCCTGCGCTAAAGCTTGCAAACTTCATCGAAGATTATAAGGCTGTAGCCTTCGCTCAGCAGATTGCAAAACAGATTTGCGATGATGATCCAACGCTGTCAAAACCACAAAATTCAAACATAAAACAGGCTGTTAACAAACTTTTTGATCAAACAGGTGGAATTATCAATTAAAAGTCGCATAAAATTCAAAAAAATTCTTGATACTTTAGAGATATTGTGAGATAATGGTCTTCATTGAAAATGTTAGGAGTTAACTTCATGACTGAGTTTGAAAAAATTGCAGAACTTATTTTTTCTGACGTAAAAGATACACCCGAATATTTTGAATCCATCTACCCCGAAAGACAGCTTAAAGAGGGTCAGCGAGTAACAAGACTTGCACCAAGCCCCACTGGCTATCTGCATTTTGGTGTTTTATTCACCTGCCTTATTAACCGACGCGTTGCTGATGCAAGTGACGGTATCTTCTATTTGAGAATAGAAGATACCGATGCTAAGCGCGAGGTCGAGGGTGGAATGGAAGACATTATAAACGGTCTAATTCGCTTTGGCATTAAAATTGATGAAGGATACGTTGTAGCAGACCACACTGAAGGCATTTACGCCCCCTACCGTCAAAGCCAGCGCGCAAACGTTTATCATTGCTATGCTAAACAGCTTATGCAACAAGGTCTTGCTTACCCTTGTTTTTGCACCGAGCAAAGCCTTGCCGATACTCGTCAAAGTCAAGAAGCTCAAAAGCATCGCACCGGCTATTACGGTCAATATGCAGCCTGCCGCAGCTTAACCTATGAGCAGATCAAAAAGCGTATTGATAACGGGGAAAAATACGTTGTTCGTCTGCGCTCCCCCGGAGATGAGTCTCATCGAATTGTATTTGACGATATGATTAAGGGTAAGATTGAAATGCCTGAAAACGATGAGGATTTCGTTCTCTTAAAGTCAGACGGAATCCCAACTTATCACTTTGCACATGCTGTTGATGACCATTTTATGCGCACTACACATGTTATCAGAGGCGACGAATGGATATCATCAGTTCCTAAGCATATTCAGCTGTTTAAGCTCTTAGGCTTTAAGGTTCCAAAATACGCTCACGTTTCTCCCATCATGAAAGAAGAAAACGGCTCAAAGCGTAAGCTTTCAAAGCGAAAAGACCCCGAAGCTGCAGTCAGATATTACGCCGAGCAGGGTTATCCTGTCGATTCCGTTACAGAATACATGCTCACCATCGCCAACTCTGACTTTGAAGATTGGCGCAGAGCTAATCCCGATGCACCCAACTCTCAATTTAAACTTAATATGAAAAAGATGAGTGTTTCCGGCGCCCTATTTGACGGTATAAAGCTAAACGATGTCAGCAAAAACGTTATTTCTAAGATGAAATCTGAGCAGGTTCTAGAGCTTGTTTTGGAATGGGCTAAAGAGTTTGATGCTGATTTCTACGAGTTACTCAATAACGAGACTGCGTTTGCACAAAACATTCTTGCAATCGACAGAGACGTTGCTAACCCCCGTAAGGATATCGCCAAATGGAGCGATGTTAGGGATTACGTAAGCTACTTCTATGATGATTTGTTCTGTGGCACTTATGACTTGCCTGAGCATTTAAGCAAAGAAGATGCTGTAAAGCTTTTGACCATTTACAAATCAGTTTACGATCCCTGTGATGATAACAGCGAGTGGTTTAATAAGATCAAATCTATCTGCCCACAAATTGACTTCTGCTCCGACGTTAAGCAGTTTAAGGCTGATCCTAATGCATACAAGGGTCATTCAGGTGATGCTGCAACAATTATCAGAATTGCTATCACAGGTCGCAGAAACAGCCCCGATTTATGTAGCATAATGAAGGTGCTCGGTAAGGATAAGGTTACCGAAAGAATCGACAAGGCTATAAAACATTATAGTGAGGTTTAATTGATATGGAAGAAAATAAAGTTGTTGGCAATTTTATAGAAGAGTTTGTTACCGAAGATCTTAAAAACGGTGTTTACAATAAAGTTCAGACCCGTTTTCCTCCCGAGCCTAACGGTTATCTACACATCGGTCATGCTAAAGCTATATGCATAGATTTTGGCATTTCCGATAAATTTGGTGGCACCTGCAATCTTCGTCTTGACGACACTAACCCCACAAAAGAAGACACCGAATATGTTGATGCCATTATGGAAGACATCAAGTGGCTCGGTTTTGAGTGGGATAACGTCTATTATGCAAGCGACTATTTTGATTTTATCTATGAATGCGCTATTGAGTTAATTAAAGCTGGCAAAGCATTTGTTTGTGATTTGACTTCTGACGAAATGCGCGCTTATAGAGGCACTTTGACTGAACCCGGCAAAAACAGCCCTTATCGTGATCGTTCTGTTAAAGAGAACCTTGACCTCTTTGCAAAAATGACTGCAGGCGAATTTGAAGAGGGTTCTCGCGTTCTTCGTGCAAAGATTGATATGTCATCTCCAAATCTCAATATGCGTGACCCTGTTATTTATCGCATTATGAAGGTTCCTCATCACCGTGCAGGTAATAAATGGGTTGTATATCCCATGTATGATATGGCTCACCCCCTCTCTGACTATAAGGAGGGCGTTACCCATTCACTTTGCTCTCTTGAGTTTGAGAACCATCGTCCCCTTTATAATTGGTTCTTACAGGAGCTTAATCTTCCCACTCCTCCCCGTCAGATCGAGTTCGCTCGTATGAACGTTAACTACACTCTGACCAGCAAACGCAAGTGCCTTAAGCCTGTTAAGGATGGTCTTGTTTCAGGTTGGGATGATCCCAGAATGGC
>JAZRMJ010000131.1:0-9290 GCA_045647445.1 Acutalibacteraceae bacterium
GTATTGTTATAGGTGGCGGCAACTTCTGGCGCGGTCGCACCAGTGGCAGGATGGATCGCACCCGTGCTGACCATATGGGCATGCTCGCTACAGCAATCAATGCTCTTGCTATCGGTGACGCTTTTGATCAGCTTGGCGTTGATAATCGCGTAATGACTGCTATTGCAATGCATGAGGTTGCTGAGCCTTATATTCGCAATCGTGCTACCTCTCATCTTGGTAAAGGCCGTGTAACAATCTTTGGTTGCGGCACAGGCAATCCTTTCTGCTCAACCGATTCAGCTGCAGCTCTGAGAGCTTGCGAGATTGATGCAGAGGTTATCTTTAAGGCTACAAATGTTGATGGTGTTTACGATAGCGACCCCAGAAAGAACCCCGATGCTGTTATGTATACCGAGATGAGCCTTGCTGAGGTTGTTGAGAAGCACCTTGGTGTTATGGATACCACTGCAGCAGCTATGTGCCTTGATAACAATATCCCGATTTTGGTCTTTAATCTAAACGACCCCGATAATATTGTTCGTGCTGTTATGGGCGAAAATATCGGTACTATCGTTAGGTAATTATACGGAGGTAATAATTATGAAAGAAACACTTAGAATCGCTGAAGAAAAGATGGGCAAATCCATTGCCGCTCTCGAAAAAGAGTATGCCTCTGTAAGAGCAGGACGCGCTAACCCTTCAATACTCGATAAGGTATCAATCGACTACTATGGCGCTCCCACACCTGTTGCTCAGATGGCATCTATTTCGGTTGTTGAAGCTCGTTCACTGCTTATTCAGCCTTGGGATGCTTCTATCCTTAAGCTTATCGAAAAAGCAATTCTCACCTCAGATATCGGCATCAATCCCGTTAACGATGGTAAGTGCATTCGCCTCAACTTCCCGCCCCTTAACGAGGAGCGTCGTAAGGAGCTTGTTAAGGAAATTCGTCGCATGGCTGAGGATTCAAAGGTAGCTATTCGCTCTATTCGTCGTGATGCTATCGAAAAGCTCAAGGCTATGAAGAAGAACTCTGAGCTGACCGAAGACGAGGTTAAAAAAGGCGAGACCGATACCCAGAAGCTCACCGATAAATTCGTTAAATCAATCGATGATATCGCCGGTGCTAAAGAAAAAGAAATACTGGAGATTTAATCTAGTCATTTGCGGGACTGTGGCGTAACTGTTACAGTCCCTGTTTTTAAGGAGAAGTATCTGTGAAATTCTTTTCAAAAAAAGCAAAATCGATCGATTTGACTAACATGCGTATCCCTGAGCACATTGCCATTGTTATGGATGGTAATGGCAGATGGGCTAAAAAGCGTGGTCTTCCAATCTCTGCAGGCCATTCTGCAGGAGCGTCAACCTTTAAGAATATCGCAAGATATTGCAACAAGATCGGCGTTAAATATTTGACCGTTTATGCATTTTCAACCGAAAACTGGAAACGCTCTCAAGAAGAGGTTCAGGGCATAATGAATATTCTTAGAGAATATTTGATTGACTCTGCCAATTTTAAGGATGAAAATATCAGACTCCACTTCATCGGTGATTTAAGCAGAATTGATAGTGACATCAACGAGCTTATCGCTAATGCCGAGAAGGATTCTGAAAATGCAACGGGTCTATGGGTCAATATTGCGCTTAACTACGGTGGCAGGGATGAGCTTGTTCACGCTATGCGCCGTATTGCAACCGATTGTGTTGAGGGCAAAAAGAGTATCGACAGTATATCCGAAGTCGATATCAGCGACGCTCTTTATACAGTCGGGATGCCTGACCCCGACCTGCTTATCCGACCGGGTGGAGAATATCGCTTATCTAATTATTTGATTTGGCAAACAGCCTATGCTGAATTCTGTTTTACCGATGTTTTATGGCCTGATTTTACCTCCGAAACGATAGATGAGGCTATCGTAGCCTTCTCTTCACGCGATAGACGTTTTGGAGGTCGCAATACAAAATAAGGATGTGAAATGTATGCTTACAAGAATAATCTCTTCAGTTGTAGCAACTGCTCTTGTGATTGTTTTGCTCGTGTTTAGAGCTACCATAGCTGTTCCGATAGCGCTTGCAATTTTATGTGGTATAGCTGCTTTTGAGATTTTTAAAGCAACTAAAACTCAATCCAACCTGCTTTTCTTTGTTTCATCACTTGTTTTTGCAGTGATAATCCCATTTATTGCTCGTGGATATATACCTATTGCACTAAATAGTGCATACTATATCTACTTTATAGTGTTTGCAATATGCTTGATATTTAAGTTTGATCCAAACTCACTTGCATCAAACTTTGTTGCAATGATTATGAACTGTGTTATTACCTTTGGTTTAGTCTCAGCGCAAACTCTGCTTGACTTAAAGCATGGAATGTTCTATTTTCTTCTTGCTGCGTTTTGCGCATTTATTACCGATTCAGGTGCATATTTTGTCGGCAGTGCAGTCGGCAGAATTAAGCTTTCACCCAAAGTCAGCCCTAAAAAAACAGTTGAAGGCGCTATAGGTGGAGTTGTTTGCTGTGTAATAGTTTGCATAACCTTTGCGTATATTTACGCGATAGCTTTTGCAAGTGTTAAATCGGTTCAACTTTTACCACTGATAATTTGTGTGTTTTTAGCATCATTCGCAGGAATGATAGGCGATTTATTTGCTTCGTCGGTCAAGCGCTCCTATAACGTTAAAGATTACGGCAAAATTATGCCGGGTCATGGTGGAGTAGTTGATCGCTGCGACAGCGTTTGCATAACCTTCCCTGTAGTAATGCTCTTTGCTCAGCAAATAGTATTAATCGCTTAATTTATAAAATCACAAGAAATGGTGATCAATTTGAAAAAAATTGCAGTTTTGGGCTCAACAGGTTCAATCGGCACCCAAACTTTAGATGTAATAAATCAACGTTCAATGCAGGTTGTAGCCTTAACAGCGTATAAAAATATAACCTTGCTCGAGCAACAGATAAGGCAGTATCATCCCAAGTATGTTGCTGTGGTTGATGAGGGTGCTGCAAAAGAGCTTAAAGTCAAAACAAGAGATTTAGATTATACTCTGCTTTGTGGTGTTGACGGCGTTTGCGAGTGCGCTCAAATCGAAGGAGTCGATATTGTTCTTAACTCTGTTGTTGGTATTGCAGGTCTTCGTCCTACCCTTGCAACAATTGAGGCAGGCAAAACCCTTGCCCTTGCTAACAAAGAATCGCTCGTAACAGGTGGCGACCTTGTTATGAAAGCAATTGCTCAAAAGGGGATGGATATTCTTCCTGTCGATAGTGAGCACTCAGCTATTTTTCAATGCCTTAACGGAGCGCCACCATCTCGACGCTTGAGCAAAATTTTGCTCACTGCATCAGGTGGCCCCTTCTTTGGTCAAACCCGTGAGCAACTTGAAAATGTAACCGTTGAGCAAGCGCTTCGCCATCCAAACTGGAGCATGGGCTCAAAAATCACCATTGATAGTGCTACACTTATGAATAAAGGCCTTGAGGTTATTGAGGCAGTTCATCTGTTTGGCGTTAACGTTGATGATATAGAAGTGGTCGTTCATCGTGAAAGTTTGTTGCATTCAGCTGTAGAATTTGATGATGGCTCAATAATAGGCCAGATAGGTGTGCATGATATGAGAGTGCCCATTCAGTATGCCTTAACCTATCCCGACAGAGCACCGGCACCATGCGAAAGGCTAAAGCTGACCGACGTTGCAAAGATGACCTTTGCAAAACCCGATACCGATACCTTTAAATGCCTTAAAGTGTGTATTGATGCTATTCGTCAAGGTGGTTGCAAGCCCATTGCTGCTAATGGTGCAAACGAGCAAGCAGTTGAGCTGTTTCTTAACAAAAAGATTAAATTCTTAGATATCGGCAGATTGGTTGAAGCAGCAACTAATGCTCAGCCTGTATCGTCGGTTAATAGCTTCGATGATATTGTAAATGCTGATAGATCGGCAAGAGAGTTTGTTTTATCTAACATGTAATTCCTTGGAGGTAGATGGCTATTTTAGACCTTTGGAACAATGTGTGGCCATATCTTGTAGCAATACTTGTCTTTTTGATAGTTATTATAATTCATGAGTTTGGCCATTTCATAACAGCTAAGCTTAATGGCGTTAAAGTCAATGAATTTGCAGTAGGATTTGGCCCTGCGCTATTAAAAAAACGAATAGGTGAAACTACCTATTCGTTGCGATTGATACCCTTTGGAGGCTTTTGTTCGATGGAGGGGGAGGATGAGGATTCTCAAGACCCTCGTGCATTTGGAAATAAAAAGCCGTGGAGACGCTTTTTGATAGTTGCCGCAGGTGCAATCTTTAATCTTATACTGGGCTTTGTACTTTGTCTGAGTTTTGTTGCATCAAGAGAGCTTTATGCAACAACTACCATCTCAAAATTTGACGAGTCAGCCGTTAGCCAAAATTATGGGCTCGAAGTAGGGGATACCATAGTCAAAGCAAATGGGCGAAAGGTTTATACCTTCAATGATTTAAGCTATATGTTTGGCACAAGCCGTGATGGAGTTATAGACTTTGTCGTTGAGCGTGACGGCAAAAAGGTTAATGTTGATAACGTTAAATTCAACCTGGAAAAATTAAAGGATGGCAATCAATATATCAAACGCGACTTTTTTGTATATGGCGAGAAACGCACCTTCTTTTCGGTTATCAAAAACGCTGCAAAAACCGAGATATCTCTAGGGCGAATGGTCATCATGTCGGTCTATGACATGATATGTGGCCGTTTTGGCATAAGCGATATGAGTGGCCCTGTCGGTATCACTGTTGCAATAGGTGACGCTGCAAGACAGTCCATGTCTATGCTTGTTTATATCTGCGCCCTCATAACGATTAATTTAGGTATATTCAATTTGATGCCTCTGCCTGCATTAGATGGTGGCAGACTTTTGTTTATATTAATTGAGTTAGTTCGTCGCAAACCCATTCCTGCAAAATATGAGGGTGTGGTTCACACCATTGGCTTTGTTTTGCTGATGCTGTTTGCTGTTTTTGTAATGATAAATGATATTATTAAATTGATTTAAGGATGATCTTTATGTCAAATCGTCGAATGTCTGCATCGGTTAACGCAGGTGGCGTAATGATAGGTGGCAACGCACCTGTAACAGTTCAATCAATGCTTAATGCACCGTCCTATGATGTTGCAGCTAACGTTGAACAGGCAAAACGCCTTGAATCGGTTGGGTGTGATATTATTCGTGTTGCTGTGCCCGACCTGTCTGCAGTTAACCTGATTGACGCTATAAAAAGTGAGGTTAAGGTGCCTATCGTTGCCGACATTCATTTTGACTATAGAATTGCGCTTGAATGCGCTGCAGCAGGGGTTGATAAAATTCGAATAAACCCAGGCAACATTGGTGATGATAGCCGAGTCAAAGAGGTTGCTTTGGCATGTATGCAGCGCAACATTCCCATAAGAGTAGGTGTTAACTCAGGCTCGGTCGAAAAAGAGATTTTAGCTCGTCACGGAGCACCAACAGCTGCAGCGTTAGTCGAAAGCGCGCTATATCATGCTCAGCTGCTTGAGAAATTTGATTTTAATCAAATTGTATTGTCTCTAAAATCGTCCGATACTGCTACCACCTTTGAGGCTTATAAGCTTGCTGCCCAGCAGTGTAACTACCCTCTGCATTTAGGTGTTACCGAAGCAGGTACCATGCGCATGGGCGTGATAAAATCTGCTGCTGCAATTGGTGGATTGCTGCTTAGTGGAATAGGTGATACCATCCGTATTTCACTAACCGATGATCCGACCCAAGAGGTCAAGGCAGGCATAGATTTGTTAAAGTCGGTCGGCCTAAAAAAAACAGGTGTTACGGTTGTTTCTTGTCCTACCTGTGGTCGCACCCGAATTGACCTTGTAAGCCTTGTTAACGATGCTGAAGAGCGTCTTGCAAACTGCGATAAAAATATAAAGGTCGCGATTATGGGTTGTGTTGTTAATGGCCCCGGCGAAGCTAGAGATGCCGATATCGGCATTGCAGGTGGCGATGGCTGTGGTGTGCTTATAAAACATGGCGAAATCATTCGCAAGATAGATGAAGATAAATTGATTGATGAATTAATAGATGAAATTGAGAGGATGTAGGCTTTGAACGGAATTCCGTTTTATCAGATGTTTGGCGTTTTGTTAGATGATAACAAACCCGAAATATCGATAGACCTTGATAAGGTTTACATAACACACGTTGATATAAATAAAGAAACTCGCTGTCTTGATTTAGGCATCCACTACAAGACGGCAGCGGATTTTTCTGCCCACAGAGCGTTGCTCAAGCTTGTTTATGATATTTTGAGGCTTTCAAATATTCGCTGTTCTGTTCATATGGATGCAGAGCTTTTTGATGAGCGAAGCATGAGGTTCTTGATCGACGATATCATTTCAGGTTCAGCAACTCTGACAGGCGTGTTTGATAATTGTGAGTTCAATATCTCAGACGCTGAGGTTGACATAAAACTTAAAAATGGTGGCATATCAAGCCACGATAGTATCACCGACCGTATCAGTGCAGGCATCAAAAAGATGTTTGGTGTCGCTCGAAGGGTAACCTTGTCGGGTGAGCTTGAGGCTGCAGAGGTTTATATTTCGCCAGATGTTTTAGAGCAATCAAAACCCAAGGCAAAACCTGTTCACACTGCACCACCTGAGGATGGGTTGCCCATATATCTTGATACTGCAAGGGTGATGTGGTCAAAATTCGGAACTGATAAAATCAAAGGCAAACCCACTCCCATCAAAGAGGTTAACCCCGATATCGGCCGTTGCGTGATATGGGGCGAGGTTTTCTTTAAAGATGTTAACCCCACTAAGCGTGGCGATAAATTCAGAGTCAATATTTATATGACCGACTACACCAACTCAACTCAAGTCAAACTTTATGTTGATAATGGGCAGGAGGGATGGCTCGATTCTGTCAAAAAGGGCACCTGCCTTTTGGTAAACGGCTCACTCATCAATGATAAATACGAAAACGAATATGTTTTTGATCCGTTGATTATTTCGACTGTCGATAAATATCAGCGCACCGATAATGCTGAGCAAAAGCGAGTTGAGCTTCATATGCATACCAAAATGTCATCTATGGATGGTATGACTGATGCTTCTGCGCTTATCGAAAGAGCTCATAAATGGGGCCATCGTGCCGTTGCAATAACCGACCACGGTGTTGTTCAGGCATACCCTGAGATTATGAAAACTGTTGGCGCTATACGCAAAAACGACCCCGATTTTAAGGCTATTTACGGCTGTGAGGCTTATTTTGTTAACGACCTTGTTCCTGCTTTGAACGGTCAATGTGATGAGCCTTTTGATGGAGAATTCATTGTCTTCGACTACGAAACTACAGGCTTTAGCCCGGTTAACGACCGTATAACCGAGATTGGTGCTGTGCTTGTTAAAAACGGTGAGATTGTCGATACCTTCTCGTCCTTTGTTAATCCCCATAAGCCTATCCCACAAAAGGTCGTTGAGCTTACAGGCATAACCGACGAGATGGTTGCCTCTGCTCCCGATGAAGCCGAGATAATGCCCAAATTCCTTGAATTCTGTGGCGATCGTCTTATGGTTGCTCATAACGCACCATTTGATATTTCTTTTACCCGTGCATCTGCAGAGCGACTGGGCTTGCCCTTTAATAATCCTTCGCTTGATACCGTTCCCATGGCAAGAGCTCTGCTAACTGATATTAAAAATCATAAGCTTGATACCGTCGCTGAAGCTCTTGGTCTTGGTGATTTTAATCACCATCGTGCAGTTGACGATTCTACCGTTCTTGGCATGATATTTGTAAAGCTTCTAAAACAGCTTTCTGCCAACACTAGTGGTGAATGCTCAAATATGAGCAACATCAATAGTTATCTTGCCGGTGGTGACCCACGCAAATTAAAATACTTCCATCAAATTATTCTTGTCAAAGACCTTGTCGGTCTTAAGAATATGTATAAGCTGGTTTCTGCTGCTCATATCGATTATTTCAAGCGCAAACCTCTTATTCCCAAGAGCTTGCTCATAAAGCGCAGAGAGGGTTTGATTATCGGTAGCGCCTGTGAACAAGGCGAGTTATATCAAGCTGTTTTAAATAACCGTCCGTGGGGCGAATTGCTAGATATTGCCGACTTCTACGATTTTCTCGAGATTCAGCCCAACGGCAACAATGAGTTTATGCTTCGTAACGGAGTTGCCTCATCTGAAGAACAGCTCAATAATATCAATCGCACCATAATAAAGCTTGGTGATAAACTCGGCAAACCCGTTGTTGCGACAGGTGACGTTCACTTTTTAGATCCCGAGGATGCTAAATACAGAGCCATACTCATGGCTGGTCAGGGCTTCTCTGATGCTGATCAGCAGGCACCCTTGTATCTTAAAACAACCGACGAAATGTTGGCTGATTTCGCCTATCTCGGCAAAGAAAAAGCTTTTGAGGTTGTAGTTACCAACCCCAACAAAATTGCCGATATGTGCGAATTCTTCAAGCCCATCCCCGACGGCAGTTATCCTCCGACAATCCCCGGCTCTGATGAGATAATTCAGCAGGTCACCTATGACAAGGCTCACGAGATTTACGGTGATCCTTTGCCCGAAATAATCCAGAAGCGACTCAATAAAGAGCTTGATTCAATTATCAAAAACGGCTTCTCGATAATGTATGTTTCGGCTCAAAAGCTGGTTGCAGATTCGGTTGAGCATGGCTATCTTGTCGGCTCCCGTGGTTCGGTTGGCTCATCTTTTGTCGCTACCATGGCGGGAATATCTGAGGTCAACCCCATTGAGCCCCACTATGTTTGCCCCAATTGCAAATATAGCGAGTTTATTACCGATGGCTCATACGGCTCAGGCTTTGACCTTCCTCAAAAGAATTGCCCTCATTGCGGCACCGATATGAATCGTGACGGTCAGGATATCCCCTTTGAAACCTTCCTTGGCTTTGAGGGAGACAAGGTTCCTGATATCGACCTTAACTTCTCGGGTGAGTATCAAACTAGCGCCCATAAGTACACAGAGAAGATGTTTGGCAAAGAGAACGTTTTTAAGGCAGGCACCATTGCTACCGTTGCCGATAAAACTGCTTACGGCTTTGTTCGCAAATATGCAGAGGAGCGTAATATCGTTCTCAACAAGGCAGAGGCAGAGCGCCTGACCCTTGGCTGTACCGGTGTTAAACGCACCACAGGCCAGCATCCTGCAGGTATGGTTATTGTTCCGGAAGGCTATCAGATTTATGATTTCTGCCCGATTCAGCACCCTGCAGATGACGTTAATTCTGACGTTCAAACGACTCACTTCGACTTCCACGCAATTC
>JAZRMJ010000132.1:0-1076 GCA_045647445.1 Acutalibacteraceae bacterium
GCGAAATATCAGCCATTACTCTCGACCTCCTTGTTCAGAAGGTTGCAGGTCGACTCATAGGCGTGTCGCTCGGCTGAGCGATAGGCGCCGAGTCGGGTCATTGCTTCATCGAAATCGACCTCGTAGCCATTAAAGTCGGGGCCGTCGACACAGGCGAATTTGGTGATGCGCTCACCGTCACAGCAGAGGGTCAAACGACAGCCGCCGCACATACCCGTGCCGTCAATCATTATGGGGTTCATCGACACTGTGCAGGGGATGCCGCTCGGTCTCGCCGTCTCGACGACATATTTCATCATCACTATCGGACCAATGGCGATAATCTCGTCAAAGGCTTGGCCGTCGGCACGCATCTCTTTTAAGGGGATACAAACATTGCCCTGTCGACCGTGACTGCCGTCATCGGTCATCACGGTCAGGCGGTCTGGCACCGCCGAGAAATCCTGCTCAAGGATGACCAGCTCCTTTGAGCGGAAGCCGATTATAGAGGTGACCTCGCAACCCGTTTCGTGCAGCTTTTGGGCGATGGGCAATGCGATAGCACAGCCAACTCCACCGCCGATAACACAGACTCGCCCCAGTCCGTCCAGCTTGGAGGGCTGACCTAAGGGACCGACAAAGTCCTCAATATATTCACCCTGCTCTTTGCTGTCGAGCAGCTTGGTTGTGGCTCCGACCACCTGGAAGATTATACGCACTGCTCCCTTTTGGCGGTTGTAGCCTGCTATGGTCAGGGGGATTCGCTCACCCTCTTCGTCAACTCTGAGGATGATAAACTGCCCTGCCTCAGCCTTGGCGGCAATAAGGGGTGCGTCAATCTCCATCATTGTGACCGATGGGTTGAGCCGTTCTTTCTTTAGAATTTTGTACACTTACGGTTACTCCTAATTATTGGGTTTATGGCGTACGGGTACTGTGTCCATAGTAATGGGGAGCACGGCATATCCGTTAGCCTTGCAGTAATTTATGATTTGGTCGAGGGCCTCGGCTGTGGCATTTTTGTAGGCACTGTCGTGCATAAGCACTACATTGTTTCTGCCTCGGCGAAGTCCGCCTGTAACATTGTTATACACCTT
>JAZRMJ010000133.1:0-1145 GCA_045647445.1 Acutalibacteraceae bacterium
GATTTCATCACGCTTATAGTCGCCTATCTCAGTCATAACCTTGTCAAAGAATAGGGGAGACGGCTTTTCTGCCCCAACCGCTTCGGATATAAAAACTCCGTCGAGCAGACCGTCGAGCCCCGTCTTGTTGAGCTTTCTGACCTGAACGGAGCGAGTGCCGTTTGTAACGGCGTACTGCTTATATTGACCCTTTAGCTGTTCAATCAGCTCATAGGAGCGGTCAACAAAGCAAAAGACCTCGCTGAGCCAATATTGATACTCAACATTAAAGGCGTCATAGTCATCAAAGGTGACCCCCATAAGAGCAAAAAACTCGACAAATCGCCCTTTGAGGATTTCGGGCTTGGTCATCTCACCGAGCTCAAGCCGCTTCCAATATGAGTTGTTAATTTCGGAGTAGGTGGCAACCTCCCCGTCGGTCAGCTCACCCAACCCGAAGTGCAAAAAGGTATTGCGAAGAGCGGCTTTTTCCGATTCCTTAAAGTTGAGCACCGTGCCGTCAATATCCCAAAGAATGACCTTAATCATAAATAACACCTGCCTTAATAGGGTATAACGGTATTGTACCATCAAACGGGTTAAACTTCAATAGCGACCGAGAATGATAAAAGGATAAAGTTTTCCTTGACATAACGGTGCCGAAACTATATAATAATACAGTATATTTTTTGCCCGATGTGGGGCATAAAGATTTATCGAAACGGAGTGTCAGTTATGGCAAAGCAGTATAAATTCACACAAGAGGGCTTTAACAAGCTTCAAGACGAGCTTGACCATCTTAAAAATGTTGCTCGTACCGAAATCGCCGAAAAGATAAAAGAGGCCCGTTCATTCGGTGACCTTTCCGAAAACAGCGAATATGATGAAGCCAAAAACGAGCAGGCCCGCATCGAGGCACGCATCTCCGAGCTTGAGGGTATGCTTAAAAACGCCATCATTCTTGAGGATGATGCCGATGCCGCTCAAAAGGTCCGTCTCGGCTCTAAGGTCAAGGTGCTCGATGTCGAGCTTGACGAAGAGGATGAATTCACCATCGTCGGTTCAGCCGAAGCCGATCCTATGAACGGCGCAATATCAGACGAATCCCCCGTGGGCAAGGCTCTTATGGAGGCTATGGTCGGTCAGACGGTTATTGCCGAGACCCC
>JAZRMJ010000134.1:0-1137 GCA_045647445.1 Acutalibacteraceae bacterium
AGCCTATCCATAATAAAGGCGATGCGGGACATATAGCCGCAATCCTCAAGCAAGGATAACAGCAAGAAGAGTATAAGCATCTGTGGCACAAAGCCGAGAACTGCACCCACTCCGCCGACTATTCCGTAGGTGATGAGATCAACCAGCCATGCGTCACAGCCGAAGCCGGTCAGTGCCGCCTCAACAGAGGGCGAAATCCATTCGCCAAAGAGGGTGTCGTTCATAAAGCCGACCGTCCAATCACCGACTGTGCCGATGGAAATGGTGTAGACCAAAAACATTATCAGCACGAACAAGGGCAACGCCAATATTCGGTTGGTGGCAATTTTATCTATCTTGTCAGAGATGGAAAGGGCATCTCTTCTCTTTCTTATGTAGCAGGTCTGGAGCATTCGCTCGATATAGACATATCGCTCGTTGATAATGATGCTCTCGGAGTCATCATCCAATTTTTGCTCGACCTTTTTGATGTCGGTTTCGATGTGCTCAAGGATATCCTTATCAAGCTTGAGCTCGTCGAGCACCTGCTTGTCACGCTCGAAAATCTTGACCGAATACCAGCGCTGACGCTCCTCAGGCAGATGATGCACCGCCGCCTCCTCAATATGAGCGAGAGTGTGCTCAACTGTTCCTGAGAAAATATGACCGGGGATAGTGTGCTCCTTTTTGGTTGCGTTGACGGCCGCTTGCGCCGCCTCGTTGACCCCTTCGCCCTTGAGCGCCGATATCTCGACCACCTCACAGCCGAGTCGCTCTGACAGTTGCTTGATATCGATTTTGTCGCCGTTTTTGCGGACAATATCCATCATATTGATGGCGATGACCACGGGAATTCCAAGCTCCATAAGCTGGGTGGTCAGATAAAGGTTGCGCTCAAGATTGGTGCCGTCGATGATGTTGAGTATAACATCGGGGCGCTCACCGACAAGGTGATTGCGGGCTACAACCTCTTCTAATGTATAAGGAGAGAGAGAGTATATGCCAGGCAGGTCGGTGACAATGACACCGTCGTATTTTTTGAGTTTGCCCTCTTTTTTTTCGACGGTTACACCGGGCCAGTTGCCGACATACTGATTAGAGCCGGTGAGCTGGTTAAAAGTCGGAGGCCAAGCGGTCTTAGGAAGACAACTCTGCCTT
>JAZRMJ010000135.1:0-1890 GCA_045647445.1 Acutalibacteraceae bacterium
CAAACTAGACCAGAATCTTTCAGTTGAGCAACTTATTAAAGAGGGCTTGCGTTTGCTTTCAAAATTCTAGGAGGTGCTAAAACATGGATAATGAGTTTGATTTTGAAAACCGAATAGTTTCTCCAGAGTTTGAAGGCTCAGATAGTGACGTTGAATTTTCTTTACGCCCTAAAACGCTTGATGAATATATCGGTCAGGATAAGGCAAAAGAAAATCTGTCAATTTATATGCAGGCTGCAAAGCTGAGAGGCGAGAGTCTTGACCACGTGCTGTTATACGGCCCTCCGGGATTAGGTAAAACTACTCTCGCAGGTATTATTGCAAACGAGATGGGTGTTAACCTCAGGATAACCTCAGGTCCTGCTATCGAGAGCCCAAAGGATTTGGCAGCACTGCTTAGTAACCTTTCACCGGGTGATGTTTTGTTTATAGACGAAATTCATCGAATTTCTCGTGCTGTAGAAGAAATCCTTTATCCTGCAATGGAGGATTTTGCTATAGATATTATAATTGGCAAAGGTCCTTCAGCAAGATCAATCAGATTAGATATTCCGCATTTTACTCTTGTTGGCGCAACCACCAGATCGGGTCAGCTTGCTGCACCTCTTCGTGATAGGTTTGGCGTCTTGCTTAGGCTTGAACTTTATTCACCTGAGCAATTGGCAGATATAGTTACTCGCTCTGCTGGATTGCTTAACGTTGATATTGACAGAGAGGGTGCGCTTGAGATTGCATCTCGCTCCCGTGGAACCCCTCGTATTGCTAACCGTCTTTTAAAGAGAGTTCGCGATGTGTCACAGGTTAAGTTTGATGGTGTGATTAACGAAGAGGTTGCTCAAACTGCCTTAGCTAGATTTGAGATTGATGAGCTCGGTCTTGATGATTTTGATCGCAGAATGTTATCAACCATTATTAACATTTATGGTGGTGGGCCTGTTGGTCTTGAGACTCTTGCGGCTGCAATCGGTGAAGAGTCGATAACAATTGAAGACGTCTATGAACCCTATCTTATGCAGATTGGCTTTTTAACAAGAACACCCCGAGGTAGATGCGTAACTAAGCTTGCTTATGAGCATCTTGATATTCCTTTTTTAGGTGATTCAGAAAATAAACAACAATCATTCTTTTGATTATTGGTTAGGAGATACTTATGGGAAAATTATTTGGAACAGATGGTATTAGAGGCGTTGCAAATGTTGACCTTACAATTGAACTTGCAACTGCTGTCGGCCGTGCTGCAGCAACAGTGTTAACCGATTCTGACAACTCTCGTCCTAAAATTCTTATTGGTAAAGACACCAGAGCTTCAGGTGATATGATCGAAGCTGCTCTAACTGCTGGATTTTGCTCAGTTGGTGCAGATGTATATATCGCAGGTGTAGTTCCTACCCCTGCAGTTGCGTTTCTTGTGCAAAAATACGGTATGGATGCTGGCGTAATGATATCGGCCTCTCACAACCCTTGTGAATACAACGGCATTAAACTTTTTAGTGGAGATGGTTTTAAGCTCCCCGATAGCTTAGAAGAAAAGATTGAAGAAATTATTTTAGGCGAGAATAGCGCTAAAGAGCTTCCAACTCACGGAAACGTCGGCAAATGCGAGATTCTTGAAGATGCATTAGCTGATTATATTGAATATATATCCGAAACAATTGATATTGATCTTTCTGGTATGAGAGTCGCATTTGACTGTGCTAATGGCTCATCTGCAATGTCGGCTAAGGTGCTGTTTGAAACATTAGGGGCTGAAGTTGAGATTATAAGCAATGCCCCTAACGGTGTTAATATTAATGATAACTGCGGCTCCACTCATATGGAAAATCTAGTAAAACTCGTAAAATCGGGTGATTTTGATTGTGGATTTGCATTTGACGGCGATGCTGACAGATG
>JAZRMJ010000136.1:0-2334 GCA_045647445.1 Acutalibacteraceae bacterium
ACGGATGGTGGTTGCGCCCATCTCGCAGATTAAATCAATGTCTTCTTCATGATGCTCAGGCAGTAATGCGTTACCATAGCCCCAACGGTCTTGATGGCGAGATACTCCGCGCAGAGGATATTCTTTGCCGTTAAGTATAAAACCGTTTTCGGGGTCGATTTCAAAGTATCGGCAACCAAAGCGAGTGCAAACCGAGTCAATAACCTCGCCGTTTTGGGTAAGCTCTGCCTCACAGCAATAAAGATAGGGGTCTTTGCGACCGTTCCAGAGATGAACGTTGTTTATTGCAAAGCTAACGGTAGTGTCAGCGCTTTCTATTTGATCGATTGCATTTTCGTCGGCATCGTAAATGGTGTAGCGCACAGTTTGACCATCTTTAGCGTTTGTGATAAAGGTTTCGATCTTAATTGTAGCGTCGTTGCCGTTTACCGATGGAGTCACAGCAATTCCGGGGCCACCATAATAATCCAAACTAAAATGAGAATCGTTAACGCAAATAATATTAACGTTGCGATAGAGACCACCATAGAAGGTGAAGTCAGCCATCTGAGGATAAACCTTATCGTTAGCGCTGTTATCAACTGCAATAACCAATAGGTTTATAACGTCTAAAGCGTCGGTTATATCAACTCTCCAGGTGGAGTAACCGCCATCGTGATGAGTAAGAGCCTTGCCGTTAAGATAAACGTCTGCTGAGGAGTTTGAGCCGTTTATCTCTAAAAAATAACGATCAGCCTCAGGCAAATCCATCTTTTTAAAGCTCTTAGCGTAATAGGCAGTGCCACGATAATAGTCGTTGTCACCATCCTGTCCGTCAATGGCGTTCCAAGAGTGGGGGAGGTTAACAAAATCCCATTTGCTTGAAATTTCGGTCGGTATAGCGTCTGCCTGTTTAGTGAATGACCACTTAGCGTTAAAGTTTAATACAGTTCTCAATTTAAATGCCTCCTATTATAAGCGAGTGATTAGTATCTAAACATCACCCTGTCGGCAAGTCAACAGGGTGATAATGCTGACGAATAAATATTAAGCTTCAGTTTGCTTGAGAGCAACGGCGCGTCTTTCTTCAAGCTCAGCGTTCATCTTTTCCATTGTCTTCTTATCAAGATTATAAACAAGTCCAAGACCGATAAAGAGCATAACACCTGCAACAAGGAACAGTATAGCAACCAGTGCGCGAAGCTCTACTGCAAAATCCCAAGAAAGAAGGCTAACATCAATCTCAGTGAATTTGCCAGCAGCGTTGGGCTTTGAGTTGTTGACGTATCCCATGCCCTGCATGATAGAAAGTGCAACAGCGGGGCCAACACCCTGAGCAAGCTTACGGAAGAAGGAGTGAAGTGAATAAACAATACCTTCTTCACGCTGACCTGTTTTCCATTCGTTGTAGTCGATAGCATCGCCCATCATTGCCCAAGATACGGTTGAATAAATGCCCATACCTAATGCCATAATCAGCTGAGCAACAATATAAACGATAAGGTCTATGCCGGTGTTCGCTTCAGTAACAGGTATGATTCCGAGGGGAGCGGCTAACAGAAGCAGTCCACCTGCAATATAACTGATTGAGCCGACAATTGAAAGTTCTTTTTTGCCGAATTTTGTAACCATTTTACGAGCAAGGGGAGTGAATACAACGATAGGAATCATTGAGAACGCAGTAACAATACCCGAAATCTGTGGGTTGTCAAAATAAATCTGGAAGGTAACTGAAACGGCTGTGTTAGCACCCTGCATACCAATAAACATACCCATTGCAGCGAGAGTAGCGCCAACTGCCGGTCTGTTTTTGATGAAGTTGCCCATAGCCTTGAAAACGTTGAATTTAGGCTGATCTTCGTTTAACTTAACTTCAGTATCAACACGAATTTCAGTGTTTTTAATCATAAACTGGAAGCATATGAATCCGAGCACACCCATTACCAAAGCAGTAACAAATACCATCGGGCCATTCAAAGACTTGTCAGGATTATAAACAAGGAAGGGAAGAATGACCATCGGCACCATGTTTCCAATCATAGAACCGATTGAGCGCCATGCTGACAAAGAAGCACGATCGGCAGGGTCGTTAGAGATGAGCGATAGCAATGAACCGTAGGGAACGTTGGCTACGGTGTAAAATGCGTCCCAAATAATGTAACCTGCCATAAATATGATGATTTTTGCCCATTCGGGTGCCCATGTAGCGGGGATAAAGCAAAGAGCTCCGCCAACTATCAAACCGATTGAACCAATCCAAATATACTGCAAAAACTTATTGCGCTTATATTTTCTGCGATCTGATTCGACCAGTGAACCGATCAGGGGGTCGTTGATAGCATCCCATACCTGAAC
>JAZRMJ010000137.1:0-20417 GCA_045647445.1 Acutalibacteraceae bacterium
GTAAAAGAACCCCGCCGGGAACCACCCACCCCAGCGGCGGCGATTGTAAACCCGCCTTGACTCCCCCAGGGCGGCAACACGGGCAAGCCTGGTTCCTTCCTTCCGGGCTTGCCCTTATGTTTTGCGTAAATATCTTTGGAAATAATATATATCAGCATTGAAAGGAGTCCACTTTATGGATAATAAAAACTATCTTGGTCCCATCGATACAGATGGCGCTAACAACCCTGAAAACAACGTTATTGCTGATGAGACAAACAGCGTTATTAACGAGGATACCATGAGCTTTGAGCCTGCAATTCAAGCTGCTGAGCCCATTCCCCACCCCGTTAACGCTACACCCGTTAAAAAAGCAAATCACAAGCCTAAGCGTTCATTTTCGTTTGCAACGCTGATTGCTTGTATGATTATATGTGCATTACTCTCAACAGTAATTTCGGCTGCTGTTACAATGGCAGCGCTGGGTGGCAAGGATCCTCAAAACAATTTAACAATCAGCAACGGCACAAACCAAACTAACACTAACACCAACACGACCATAACCAACACCACCGATAATTACGTTGAGGCAGTTGCCCAAAAGGTGCGCCCAAGTGTGGTTGCAGTGGTTTGCTCCTACAGCTACAGCAACGGCTTTTTTGGTAACACAAGCGTTGCTGACAGCGAGGGCTCAGGTGTTATATACTCTAAAGACGGTTATATTATTACCAACAAACACGTTATTGATTATGCCATTGGCAGAAGCAACACTAAGGTTTCGGTTTATTTGCACAACAACCCCGATAAAGAATATGTTGCTACCATTGTTGGCTATGACGCTTCAATCGACCTCGCCGTGCTTAAAATTAACGCTACCGACCTCCCTGCCGCTGAGTTTGGTGATTCAAGCAATTTAAAGGTCGGTCAAAACGCTGTTGCCGTGGGTAACCCCGGCGGTCTTGAATTTGCAGGCTCGGTCAGCGTTGGTTATATAAGTGGATTAAATCGCAAGGTTAGCATTGATTCGACCGTTATGAGTCTGATTCAGACCGATTCAGCTATTAACCCCGGCAACTCGGGTGGTGCTCTCGTCGATAAAGAGGGCAAGCTCATTGGTATAACCAATGCAAAGCTTGTAAGCGAGGAGTTTGAGGGAATGGGCTTTGCTATCCCCATTAACAAGGCCGTCGAAATATGCGATAATATTATCGCAGGCAAGGACAGCCCCAAGCCTTATATCGGCGTTAACATTAACACTGCAATGACAGCCGACCGTCTTAACCAGATGGATCTGCCTCAGGGTGCATACGTTGCATCGGTTGTTACGGGTGGCCCTGCCGATAAAGCAGGCATTAAGGCTAACGATATAATCGTTTCTATCGCATCTAAAAACATTAAAAATTATGAACAGATCGGTTCAGTAATTAAAGACCTTAAGGTTGGCGAGAAGGTTTCGGTGATCGTTTATAGAAACGGCAAATACCTAAACTTAAGCCTAACTATTGGCACTAACGGTTAATTTTAAACGCTCATCACACATTTTGTTGTGGTGAGCGTTTTCAATTTTATAGACATCCGATCATATTTATGGTAAAATGATTGTTAAGATGTTTTATTTTAGGAGTTTTGAAAGTGAAACTAAGCAAATTATTTGAAAGCGAAAAGCTATCGTTATCCTTTGAGGTGTTCCCTCCTAAGACCAACTCTGCCTTTGACGGTGTTAAACGCGCAACAGAGGAAATTGCAATGCTAAAGCCTGCTTTTATGAGCGTTACATATGGTGCTGGTGGTGGCACAAGCCAATACACCCTTGACATTGCAAAGAATATTAAAGATGCTTATGGGGTGCCGACTCTCGCTCATTTGACCTGCGTTTCGTCGACCAAAGAGACAGTCAAGACTAAAATCGACCAGATGATTGAGGCAGGAATTGAAAATGTTATGGCCCTTCGAGGTGACCTAACACCCGAGTTCGAAAAATCTGACCGTTCAAAATGGCAGTATCAGCATGCCACCGACCTAGTCAGAGAGTTAAAGGAGACTCACCCTGAGTTTTGCGTAGGTGGTGCTTGCTACCCTGAGATTCACCCTGAGAGCACAAACAGACGTGAAGATATTGCCCATCTTAAAGAGAAGGTTGATGCAGGGTGCGAATTTTTGACCACGCAGATGTTTTTTGATAACAATTTGCTTTATAACTTTTTGTATCACATCAGAGAAGCAGGTATAACCGTGCCGATTGTTGCAGGTGTTATGCCCATTACCAATGCAAAGCAGGTCGATAGGGCCATAAAGCTGTCGGGGTCGTTTATGCCTCAGCGTTTTAAAAGCCTAGTCGATAAGTTTGGAGACAACCCTGCCGCTATGAAGCAAGCAGGCATTGCATACGCTACCGACCAGATAATCGACCTATACGCTAACGGTATAAAAATGGTTCACGTTTATTCTATGAACAACACCGACGTTGCCCAAAAGATACACGCAAGCCTGTCGGATATTATCGCTTAAAATTCAGGAGACAAATCAGCATGAACATATCAGAACTTTTAAATAGCAGAGCCGTTATTTTAGATGGTGGAATGGGCACTCTGCTTCAAGCAAAAGGCTTAAAGCCAGGGGAGCTGCCCGAAAGTTGGAATATTAGCCGCCCCGATATTATCAGGGATATTCATAAGGCTTATTTTGATGCAGGTTCAAACATTGTAAACGCCAACACCTTTGGCGCAAACATTTTAAAATTCAGCGAGAATGAGCTTGACAGCATTATCGGCGCCGCTATTAACAACGCAAAAGAAGCGACATCTAACAGCGATAGCAAAAAGGACAAGTTTGTTGCGCTCGACATCGGGCCTACAGGTAAGCTCTTAAAGCCTTATGGTGACCTTGATTTTGAGGATGCAGTTAGCATCTTTGCAAAGACGGTTAAACTTGGTGTTAAACATGGTGCTGACCTTATTATGATTGAGACCATGAATGACAGCTACGAGACTAAAGCCGCTCTGCTCGCTGCAAAAGAAAACAGCAATTTGCCCGTATTCGTTTGCAACGCATACGGTGAAGACGGTAAGCTGATGACGGGTGCGACCCCCTCTGCAATGGTTGCAATGCTTGAGGGTATGGGGGCCGATGCGATAGGCATTAACTGCTCACTCGGCCCAAATCAGATTAAGGGTATCGTTAAAGAATATTTAAGTCGCGCATCTATACCCGTTATTGTAAAGCCTAACGCTGGTCTGCCTCAAAGCGTTGACGGCAAGACGGTCTTTGACGTTTCGGCAAAAGAATTCGCAGAGGATGTTGCCAAGTTCGTAAAGGATGGCGTTTCGATTGCAGGTGGTTGCTGTGGCACTACCCCCGAATATATTGCAGAGCTAATCCGTTTGGCTGACAGCATTGAGATAAAGCCGATAACTAAAAAGGATATCACCTGCGTTTCATCCTACCCCCATGCAGTTGATATCGGTCACTCCCCTATTCTGATTGGTGAGAGAATTAACCCGACGGGTAAAAAGAGGTTTAAGCAAGCACTCATAGATAACGATATGGATTACATTCTCGCTGAGGGTATTAGACAGCAGGAATGTGGTGTGCATATTCTTGACGTTAACGTTGGCTCACCTGATATTGACGAGATCGAAATGCTCACTCGCACGGTGTGTGAGCTTCAGGCTGTGAGCGCACTGCCTTTGCAGATTGACACCTCTGACCCCTTTGCAATGGAATCTGCTTTGCGCCGATACAACGGTAAGGCAATGATTAACTCGGTCAACGGCAAAGAGGAGAGCATGAAAGCCATATTCCCTCTCGTGAAAAAATACGGTGGTGTTGTGGTTGCTCTGACATTGGATGAAAACGGCATTCCGAGTGATGCTGAGGGCAGAGTTAAGATTGCAAATAAGATTCTTCGCAGAGCTGAGCAGTTTGGCATTGACAAAAAGGATATTATATTTGACACTCTTGCTATGGCTATAAGCGCTGATAACAACGCTGCTATGGCAACTCTTGATGCTCTAAACGAGATTAAGACAAAGCTTTTATGCAACACCTCACTCGGAGTATCTAACATTTCGTTTGGGCTTCCAAACAGAGATATAATTAACAGCACCTTCTTTGCTATGGCGCTCGAAAAGGGCTTATCTGCAGCCATTATGAACCCTTATTCGATTGAGATGATAAAGGCTTATCACGCTTTTTGTGCACTAAATGGGCTTGATGAGAATTGCGCCAATTATATTGAGTTTGCTCAAAGCGTTAAGATTGAAACAGCTACTGCCACTAACACTGCGAGCTCTGAGCAGGGCGCTCAGCACATGAGTGAGCTACAGCGCTCGATAATCAAAGGTCTGCGTGAGCAATCGGCTAAGCAGACCGATAATATGCTTTGTGAGATTGCTCCTAACGATATAGTTCAAAACGAGATAGTGCCTGCACTTGATATTGTGGGTCAAGGCTTTGAAAAAGGCAAAGTCTTTTTGCCGCAGCTGCTGATGAGCGCTGAGGCTGCAAAGAGCGCTTTTGAGCGCATAAAGGCTCATATTGAGGCATCGGGTCAGAAATCGGCTGATAAGTGCTGTGTTGTTATTGCGACGGTTGAAGGCGATATACACGACATCGGTAAAAACATCGTTAGACTGCTGCTTGAAAACTACGGATATAACGTGGTTGATTTGGGCAAAGATGTGCCCTGTGAAGAAATTGTTGAAAAAGTAATTGAGCTACACGCTCCAATTGTTGGGCTTAGCGCGCTTATGACAACAACTGTGCCTGCAATGGAGCAGACGGTAGCAACGCTTCACGATAAATCTCCCTGGTGCAAGGTTATGGTTGGTGGCGCTGTGCTGACCGAGGAATACGCAAAGCGAATCGGAGCAGACAAATACGCTGCCGATGCGATGGAGTCAGTCAGATACGCTGAAAGCATATATAACGAGCTGACCAAGGAGCAACAAAAATGAACCTTTTTATTTGCCTTGATGACAATAACGGCATGATGTTTAATAATCGACGTCAAAGCAAAGACAGCGTAGTGCGTAATAAAATGCTGTCGCTCTGTGAGGGTAAGAATTTGCTTGTAAATGGCTACTCTGCTTCTCAATTTGACGAAAGCGACCCCATAACCATTGATGAGAAGCTTTTGCAAAATGCAACAGAGGGTGACTTCTGCTTTGTCGAAAATCTTGCTGTTGACCTAGGGAGGGTTAAAAGGCTGTATATCTTTAAATGGAATAGGCGCTACCCTCACGACATGAGCTTTGAGGGGGATTTGTCAGGCTTTGATTTGGTTAGCACAGATGAGTTTGCAGGCTCATCACACGATAAAATAACCCTCGAAATTTTTGAAAGGATTTAAATGGTATGAAATCAGCGTTTTTTAAAAAATCGGTTGCATTATTGCTGACAGTTGCGCTGTTATTTGCGTTTACCGGTTGCGTAGATGAGGCAAATACCGGCTCGAGCGTTGCAGAGAGTGGTTTTGGCGCAAACTCAAATTTGGTATCGAGTGGCTCTGATTCGGCTAACACAGTTAGCTCCGTTAAGCCTAATGGTGGCAACAGCACCGAAAGCGTTGATATCAATAACCTGCCGAAATATAGTGGTAAAGATTATATTGCTATTAACAACAATATTCCTAAATTCAGCAAGGATGAGCTGACCACTAAATCTTATGAGTTTTATAGTGAGCTTGATGCGCTTGGTCGTTGTGGAGTTACCATTGCATCGGTCGGCAGAGACATTATGCCCACCGAAGACAGAGGTAGCATCGGTCAGGTTAAGCCGACCGGATGGCACACAGTTAAATATGATATAGTCGACGGCAAATACCTTTATAATCGTTGCCATCTGATAGGCTTTCAGCTAACGGGTGAAAACGCAAACACGCACAATCTTATAACCGGCACACGATATCTTAACGTTGATATTATGCTCCCCTTTGAAAACCTCGTTGCCGACTACGTTAAAGAAACAGGCAACCATGTTGCCTATCGAGTTACCCCCATTTTTGAGGGCAACAACCTTGTTGCAACAGGTGTGCAAATGGAGGGCTACTCCATTGAGGATGATGGCGATGGCGTTTGCTTTAATGTTTTTTGCTACAACATTCAGCCGGGCATATCGATTAATTACGCAAACGGCGAGAGTAAGCTTTCGGGTGAACAGCCCAAACCTAGTGAATCAAAAGCCCCTGCAGTTAGCTCTAAGGCTCCTACAGTTAGCTCTAAAGCCCCTGCATCATCAAAAAATGATAGCAACACCATCACCTATGTTTTAAACACTAACACTAAAAAATTCCATTTTGAGAGCTGTAGCTACGTTAAAAGCATAAAGGCAGAAAACCGTGGCACCTCAAACAATCGCTCTGATATTATTAATAACGGTTATCAGCCCTGTAAGGTTTGTAATCCATAACAAGCAAAACCTCTGTTCAATCTGAACAGAGGTTTTATATTTATTAAATTAGTTATCTTTAGCTGCAGCGAGCTTTTGTTGACGGCGATTTTTGACCTCATCAGTCATGGGTTTAATTTCGCCTGCTGCTGCAAGAGCCTGACGGGTAAGAAGCGGGCCGACCATTTCATAAACAAGCACAGCAAACAAGGTGATATTTCTGATAAGCTCGCCCTGCTCACCGAGCTGCATTGCGGTGGCGCACATGCCGAGTGCAACACCAGCCTGAGGCAGAAGGGTTATGCCGAGATATTTGCAAATTTGGGGCTCGCAAGAGGTCATCTTTGCGCTGACAAAGGTGCCCGAATACTTGCCGAGTGAACGGAAAAGAATATAAACAACGCCGATTCCCACAATAGCAACATTGGTGAATACCGAAAGGTCAAGCTCTGCGCCACTGATTACAAAGAAGAGAGCAAACAGAGGTGAAGTCCACTTATCGGATGCTGTCATAAGGTCGTGAGAGAGCTCACATATATTGCAAAATACGGTGCCGAGCATCATGCAAGCGAGAAGTGAAGAAAAGCTGATATGAACAAAGCCAATCTCTAAGTGAAGCATTGAGATAGATACAGTAAGGAAAACGGCTGCGATAGTGAGATTAAGACGATTGGTGTTTGAGTTAAAGAGCTTTTCAAGCTGGGTCAAAGCCCAGCCCATTACTGCACCGAGGAGCAGTGAACAAGCAATCTCAATCAAGGGGTTGAGAAGGATTGAAACCAAATCCATCTTGCCGCTGACAAGGGTTTTAGCAATACCGAAGGATACGGCAAAAACAATCAAGCCGACTGCATCATCGAGCGCAACGATGGGCAAAAGGAGCTTAGTCAGAGGGCCGTGAGCCTTATACTGACGAACAACCATCAGGGTTGCTGCAGGGGCAGTTGCAGTAGCGATTGCACCAAGGGTGATGAGCTGAGGTATGGTAATGATACCTGGCATGATAAAATAAAGCGCTAAAAGCACCAAATCGACAAACAGGGTTGCTATAATGGCCTGAAAGATACCGATAACAAGCGCTTGCTTGCCCGTCTTTTTAAGGTCAGCGAGGCGAAACTCGTTGCCTATAGAAAAGGCGATAAAGCCTAGAGCAACATCTGCTACTATTGAAAGGTGCTCAACCGATTCGGAAGAGTTAAAGCCGACTCCGTTAAAGCCAAACGCACCAAGGCAATAGGGGCCGACCAATACACCTGCAATAAGATAGGCAGTTACAGACGGTAGCTTGAGGGGTTTAAAGAATCTGGTCATTATTAGACCTGCTAAAAGGGCTATTGACACTGACAACAAAGTGTTCACTATGATAACCTTCTTTATAAAAAAATTCAAAACACCTTATGATTTTACTATTTTGCTAAATTAAAGTCAACCTCAATAATTGCCAAAAAACACACTAAATATGGGTATTTTACCACACTTTTGACAACTAAAAGCACAAAATGACAAGCTTTGTGCCGTTGACACGAAACAAAAAGGTTTGTATAATAAATATTAAGAGTATTCATTCTCTGTCCATTCTCGAGGTGAAGATAATGAGCTATAAGATTTTTGAGTACGACAAGGGGCTTTTACCATTCGAGGCTGATATTGAACTGAGGTTAAACAACTACAAGCGCAAAAGATATCAGCTTGTTGGTGACAACAAGAGCCTTATTGATTTTGCAAACGGTCACGAATACTTTGGATTTCACAAAGTAAAGGGTGGCTGGTATTATCGTGAGTGGGCTCCCGCTGCCGACGCAATGTATATTATGGGCGACATGAATGGCTGGAATCAAACAAGTTTGCCCCTAAATAACATCGGCAACGGGGTTTGGGAGATATTTTTGCAGGGTGAGAATTCGCTCTATGACGGGTGCAAGGTTAAGGCTGTGGTTGAGCACTTCGGTCAAAAAATGGAGCGCATTCCGTTATATGCAACAAGGGTTGTTCAAGACCCTGTGACCTATGTGTGGTCGGCTGAAATAGTTGATAGATCCACCTATGAATGGAAGAAGAAAAGCTTCACTCCAAAACAGCCGTTATACATCTATGAATGCCACATAGGAATGGCTCAAGAAAAATACGGCATCGGCACCTATAGGGAGTTTGCCGACAATATTTTGCCGAGAATTAAACGCCTCGGCTACAACACGATTCAAATTATGGCCATTATGGAGCACCCATATTATGGCTCGTTTGGTTATCAGGTGTCGAACTTTTTTGCAGCATCATCTCGTTTTGGCTCACCCGATGACCTTAAATATTTAATTGACACAGCTCATGGCATGGGTATTGCCGTGCTATTAGACGTGATACACTCACACGCTGTTAAAAACATCGGTGAGGGCTTAAATCTGTTTGACGGCACCGAGTATCAATTCTTTCACATTGGCGGGCGTGGTGAGCACCCTGCTTGGGATACTAAGCTGTTTGACTATAACAAAAACGAGGTTATTCACTTTTTGCTCTCTAACCTCAAGTTTTGGATGACCGAATACCATTTTGACGGCTTCCGTTTTGATGGTGTTACCACAATGATATATCACGATCACGGTCTTGGCACAGCCTTTACCGATTACAGCAAGTATTTTTCGCTCAACACCGATACCGAAGCGATAACCTATCTGCAGCTTGCAAACGAGCTTATAAGGCAGATTAACCCCAAAGCAATCACCATCGCTGAGGATATGTCGGCTATGCCGGGAATGTGCCTGCCTATTGATGAGGGTGGCGTTGGGTTCGACTATCGACTGTCGATGGGTGTGCCCGATATGTGGATTAAGCTTCTCAAGACCTGCCCTGACGAGGCGTGGAACATGCGATATATTTGGCATGAACTTGTAGGTCGCAGACCGATGGAGAAATACATCGGCTACGCCGAATCGCATGACCAGGCATTGGTTGGCGACAAAACCATTATGTTTTGGCTGTGCGACAGCGAAATGTACACCTCTATGTCAAAGCTGACGCAGAGCGCTGTTATTGACCGCGGTATTGCCTTGCACAAAATGATAAGGTTTATAACCCTGACTCTTGCAGGTGAAGGTTATCTTAACTTTATGGGCAATGAATTCGGTCACCCCGAGTGGATTGACTTCCCCCGTGAGGGCAACGGCTGGAGCCATCACTATTGTCGCAGACAATGGAGCCTTGTTGAAGATAAGCTGCTCAAATATGAATGGCTAGAGGAGTTTGACAAGGCGATGCTCGAGCTGGCTCAAAGCAAAAAGATTTTAAATAAGGAGCCAAACAGTCTTTATATCGATGAAGAGGCTCAGGTGCTTATTTATGAGCGTGGAGGTCTTGTGTTTGCACTCAACTTTAACGCTCACATCTCGCACGAATCCTACTTTGTGCGCACCCCTAAAAAAGGCCTATACTCCCCCGTTATGGCCAGCGACGAGAGTCGCTTCGGTGGATGGGACAGGGTCGACACCTCATATGTTTATGAGGCTAAAAAGGCTGATAACGGATTCTATGGATTCAACATGTATCTGCCAACAAGAACGGCAGTTTGCCTTGGTAAGGTTAAAACTAAATAAAACTAAAAACGGCACCGTGATTTCACGGTGCCATTTCTTTTTATGATTGGGTAAGGGCGTATTTTTGTTTATACTGCTCATACATTTCGATAAAGTCTGCTTCGTTACCCGATTTGCGCTGATTGAGATATTCATGGGTCTCAAAGGTGCCGTGGGCTATCTCGATAAAGCAAACGGCAATGTTGGAGCAATGGTCAGAAATTCTTGAGAAGTTATTAAGAAGGTCTGACAGAATAAATCCAAGCTCAATAGTGCATTCACCCTGCTGAAGTCGGTCAATGTGACCGGCTTTAATCTTTTTGTTGAGTCGGTCGATAACCTGCTCAAGGGGTTCAACGCACTGCGCCGTCTGGAGATTATCGGTAATGAGCGAAGTGGTCGCAAGGTCAAGAATCTCAAACACGGCGTTAGAGATAACTGCCAAATCTCTGTTTGCAGTATCTGAGAAGGTAACCTTCTTTTCATGCATCTCTCTGGCAGCTTCAGCAATGCCGAATGCATGGTCAGAGATACGCTCAATATCGCCTATGCAATGAAGAAGCTCGGTGACCACCTTGCTATCCCTTGGAGATAGCTGCCTTGCAGAAATCTTGATAAGGTAAGTGCTGGTCTTATCTTCATATTTATCGATAAGGGTTTCAAGGTTTTTGACCTCATCGTAAACTGCAGGGTCATATTTTTCGAGCAAGCCTGATGCCTTGATATATGCATCGCTCGAGATAGTTGCCATGTCGTTGACAAGCTCTTTGCACTTCTCAACAGCGAATGCAGGAACATCAAGGAAGCGATCATCAAGGGTATCGAACACATCGATATCACGCTCTTGCTTATTTCTCTTAACGGTCTTGATTGCAAGCTTCTCGATAAGCTTGCAGAAGGGCAGCAATATAACGGTAGAAATAATGTTGAACAGAGTATGCACAATAGCGATGCTCATTGCACTCACATTGCTATCCATAAACTTAAAATCAAAGAAGGCATCAAGCGCATAGAACCCACCCGTTACAACCACAACGCCAATCATTTTGATATATAAGCATGACATAGCTACTCGCTTTGATTCGGTGTTGCCGCTTATTGATGAAATAATGGGGGTGATGGTGGTGCCGATATTTTGACCGAGTATGACGGGAATTGCGGTCGAATAAGGGATACTGACCGACAATGCAAGCGCCTGCAAAACACCGACCGATGCTGAGGATGACTGAATGATGGCTGTAAACAAAGTACCAACCAAAATACCCAAAATGGGGTTTGAGAACATAATTAGGAACTGTGCGAAGGTTTCGTTCTCTTTAAGAAAGCTCATTGAGTCGCTCATAGCGCTCATGCCAAACATTAAAACAGAAAAGCCGATTAAAATGTAGCCAAGATTCTTTCTGCTGTCTTTTTTGCACATCATGGTCATCAAAAGACCGATGATAGCAAGAATTGGAGTGAACGAATCAGGCTTACAAAGCTTCATGATGAAAGCTCCTGTATCCTGAATATCGTTGGTACTCAAAAGCCATGCCGTTACGGTGGTGCCGATGTTGGCACCCATGATGATGCTGATGGTTTGACCGAGCTTCATAATGCCTGAGTTAACAAATCCGACCAGCATAACGGTGGTTGCTGATGATGACTGAATAACTGCTGTTACAACAAAGCCGAGCAAAAAGCCCATCAATCGATTAGATGTGATTTTTGCAAGGATGGATTCAAGCTTGCCTCCTGCAAGCTTTTTTAGGCTGTCACCCATCAGGTTCATACCGAAAAGGAACAGAGCCAGACCTCCGATTAGGCCAAGAATTGAGAAAAACACTTCGTTCATAATTTCCCTCGCTTTTTCGACACATATTTACTTTTCACTTTAGCTTCTAAAACATTTTGAGTATATCATATCTTTTTTTTAAGTGCAATAGTGTTGAAAAAATTGTTGTTTTTTACATAAAAAACAACATCTACTTATTGTTTTGATAAGTAGATATTGCACAAGTAATATTTTCTATTACGGAATTATGATATTGTTCCTTCCTATTTCGAGCAAATAATCGTCACTTTTAAGCAAATCAGCAAGGGCAAAGCCATCTTTAGGAAGTTCTTTGCATCTTAATGCAGCAACCCCTTCATGGTTGCGACCCGGATGGTGAAAATCTGAGCCTGCCGTTATGATTGAGATATTATTCTTTTTAGCATATACCGAGACCATGCCCACCCTCGAGTTATGGCCGGGGTGCATATTAAAGACCTCGATGCCGTCTAAAAGAGAGGAGTCAATCTCGTCCATCCCGTCTCTCATTGGGTGCGCCTGAACGAAGGTGCTACCCTGCATCGAATAATTCTTTCTGAAGTTTTCGAGGCCGAGAGGCAGAAGGTCATAAATCTCAGAGAGCATAGCTCTATCAACACCATAAACGAGATAATCGTTATTGCTGTCAGTAAAGCGTATCTCGGCTCCGAGATAGACCTTTATGCCCATTTGGTCGCCGTAGAGCTTGGTCTGCTCAAAATCATAGAGATAGCGATCGATATAATCCTCTTTTGAAACGTCGCTTGGCTGATAATTAAAGTGATTAGTGATGACCACTGCATCGTAACCGATGCCTTTATAGGTATCGACCATCTCTTTTGGTGAGATTTGGCTACAGGCACTTGCAGGGCTTGTATGGGCGTGGAGCTCCATTCTGTATTTATAATCGGTAATGAGCTGATTCTTTAACTCGTGCAATTCCATAAAATTACCTCTTTATTATTAAATTTCTGGAGCGATATAGCCTCGCTGAGTGAGAGCTGACTCGATTCTATCAAGTATCTCTTGTGATTCGGCTCTTACGGTATGATAGTGATACCCACCCGTGATATTCATAAGCTCGGTCGATTTTCCGCTTCGGACGGCTTCGATAAACTGCTTAATATGAAGCCTTGAGAAAATATTGAGTGGGGCTATCACCTTGCCGTAGACCTTATGCCAGACAAAAACATCGACTACGGTACCACCAAGATCGATGATGGTGTTGAGCTCATTCTCAGTTTGCTCGGTGGTGTGGTGAAGCTTAAAAACACGCTCAACAAGTGGTGTATGCTGAACAATATAGCCGTTATGGGTGGAGAGAATATCATAGCCCGATGCTTTGAGCACCGAAATATCTTGAACGATTATTTGGCGGGATACACCGAATTTATCCGAAAGCACACCACCTGATATCGGTTTTTGCTCTGACATCAGGTAGCTGACCAACTCTTTTCTTCTTTCTTCTGCCTTCATGTGGTCACCCCTAAAAGTTAGATTGCATGGAGATTTTTGAGTGAAAGATCCATAATAGGAGCTGAGTGAGTGAGCGCTCCACTCGAAATATAATCGACACCGATATCGATAAGACGGGCAACATTCTCTCTTGTGACATTGCCGCTGCACTCGGTCTCTGCTTTGCCTTGAGCTAATCTGACAGCCTCACGCATATCCTCAACGCTCATGTTATCGAGCATGATAATATCGGCACCTGCCTCGAGAGCTTCTTTGAGCATATCGAGATTCTCAACCTCGATTTCGATTTTGCGAACGAAGGGGGCATATTCCTTAGCCATTTTGATAGCCTCTTTGACGCCACCTGCAGCACCGATATGGTTATCTTTGAGAAGAATACCGTCGCTGAGGTTATAGCGATGGTTATAGCCACCACCGACCTTAACGGCATATTTCTCAAACACACGCATGCAAGGGGTGGTCTTTCGGGTATCAAGCAGTTTTGTTTTGCTGCCCTCAAAAAGCTTTGCGATAGAATTGGTGTAGGTTGCGATGCCACTCATGCGCTGAAGATAGTTAAGAGCAGTGCGCTCACCTGAAAGCAAAACACGAATATCGCCACGAACAACGCCAAGCTTTTGACCATTCTTAACAAAATCGCCATCGGCGCAATTAAATATAACCTCGGTCTTATCATCTAAAAGCTCAAAAACTCTTTTGAAAACCTCAAGGCCTGCGATAATGCCATCCTCTTTGCAGATAAGGTCAACCTCACCGAGTTGATAGCAAGGCATAACCGAATTGGTGGTGATATCTTCGCTTGTGATATCCTCTTTGAGGGCAGCTAAAATCCAATCATCGGCATTTAATTTCATTGTGATATTATTCATGACTTTGTTTCTCCTTTTCTATGGCTGACAAAACCAGCTCTTTATATCGCTCCTCATAGCCGTCGTAATCAGACGGGGTTATGGTGGGCATATCAATATTAGCAATAGGGTCATAGGTTGCGACTATATTCTCTGCTGCTATTTTGGCAAAAACCAGGCTTTCAAGCAGAGAGTTGCTTGCAAGTCGGTTGCGACCATGAACTCCGTTGCAGGAGGTCTCTCCTATCGCATAAAGCCTATCCATTGAGGTTTTGCTTTGCTTGTTAACATCGATACCTCCCATAAAGTAATGCTGAGACGGTACGACGGGTATGGGCTGCTTTAGAGGGTCGTAGCCTTCATCAAGACAATGCTGATAAATATTTGGGAAGTGGGATTTGATCTCTTCTTTTGGGATGGGTGCAAGCGACATCCACACATGCTCTGTGCCTTCTTTTTTCATTTCGGCAAAGATGGCGTTGGCAACTATATCGCGTGGTAGCAGCTCGTCAACAAATCGCTCCCCCTTTGAGTTGAGAAGGATTGCGCCTTCGCCACGCACCGACTCAGAGATGAGGAACTCTCTGCCCTGCTTTTTTGTGTAAAGGGTGGTGGGGTGAATTTGGATATAATCGATATTTTTAATGTGTATGCCGTGCTTAATAGCGAGGGCGATAGCATCGCCCGTGAGGTGGCGAAAGTTGGTAGAATGCTTAAAAAGACCACCTATGCCACCCGTCGCTAAAACGGTGTAATCGGCTGAAATGCTGATAAAGTTTCGCTCACAGTCGTGACCGATGATGCCGAGGCATTCGTTGCCGTCGCAAACGAGGTCGACCATTGTGAAATCTTCGATGATGGTGATATTATCTCGGCCTTGAGCAGTTTTTAGCAGATTTGAGGTTATCTCTTTGCCCGTCTCATCTTCATGAAAGAGGATACGGGGCCTTGAGTGGGCTCCCTCACGGGTGTAGTTAAACTCATCACCGTTTTTTTTGAATTTGACGCCGAATGAAACCAAATCTGTAATAACCTTTTTAGATGAGGATATCATGATTTCTACCGATTCAGTGTCGTTTTCATAGTGACCTGCTCTCATGGTATCTTCAAAGAAGGGCTGAAAATCCTTATCGTCACGCAAAACGCAAATGCCACCCTGAGCCAAATAAGAGTCGCTCTTGTCAGCTTTGTTTTTGGTAATGATGGTAACCTTTTTATCACTCGGCAGATTGAGGGCACAATATAGTCCTGCTACACCACTGCCGACAATTAAAATATCTGTTTTCATAATCTTATTTCGCAAACTCCAACATTTTATCAAGCGGAACGAGTGCTTTGCGTCGCACGTCATCACTGACTTCTATGGTGCGATCTTCTTTTTCTAAAACTGAGAGAACTCCCTCAAGGGTGTTGAGCTTCATATCTGCACAGCACGGGTGAGGGTTGGGAAAATAAAAGCGCTTATCGGGGTTATCGGTGACAAGCTGATACTCGACTCCATCCTCAGTGCAGACGATAAACTCTTTTGATTCGCTCTTTTTTGAGAAATCTATAATCTCTGCTGTGCTACCGATATAATCCGAGTGGGCGAGAATCTCATCTTTACACTCGGGGTGTGACAAGACGAGCGCATTGGGGTGCTTCTCTTTTTCAGCAAGAAGCTGTTTTGAAGTGACGGCTGCATGGATGGGGCAACAGCCATCGTTGAGAATTATATTCTTTTCGGGCACCTGCTCGGCTACGTAGCGGCCGAGGTTGCGATCGGGTATAAAGAATATGTTTTTATTGGGCAAAGCCTTTACGATTTTAACGGCATTGGATGAGGTTACACAAACATCGCTCTGGCATTTTAACTTGGCTGTTGAGTTTATGTAGCAAACAACTGCCAAATCATCATATTTTGAGCGCATCTCGTCGATTATGCCGGGGGCTACCATATGAGCCATTGCGCAATCGGCTGTGGGGTCGGGCATTAACACCTTTTTGTCGGGGTTGAGTATTTTTGCGCTCTCGCCCATAAATGCGACGCCACAAAAAACGATTATATCAGCAGTGCTCTGCTTTGCGACCTTGGCAAGATAAAAGGAGTCGCCTACAAAATCGGCAATCGCCTGAACCTCGCTTGGTGCATAGTAGTGAGCAAGAATAACAGCATTCTTCTCTTTTTTTAGCTTTTGAATCTGGTCTTTCATACAAGCCTTCCCTTTTCCTCAAAGTGGTTTTGATAATCAATTTAATAGGCTGATTATAGCACAACGCTTTACAACTGTCAACTTATCTGTAAAGTTTTTGGGTATAGAAAAACCGTCACATTTTAGTGACGGTTTTGTTGCTTTTTATGAGTATTGATTTATTATTTTGGTGCATCGAATTTTGACCAGCCAAAGCATTGCTCGGCAACTATCAATTCGCGTGTTACAGGGTGAACCATAAGGCAAAGCGGCTCCCAACCGGCTGCATAGCCATCTTTGACCACACTGTTTCGATTGTTGCGAGTGAGCACATGCCAACTTTTGCCCTTATCGGTGCTTCTATATTCTCCACAAAAGAGGATGTTGGAATTTTTGGGGTCTTCATACGAGGTGCCGTATCCATACCCATTTATTTTTCATCTTAATTAATCAATAGCCACTACTGCTGATAAGCACCAATGCATATAAAAGCAAAATCAAAAACCAGCTGATAATATTTAATACAGAAAGAATTATTGCAGTTATTGCAAGGCCTTTGCCCTTGGTGTTATTAATCTTGATTGACCTAAAGCCCAAACAGGCTAAAACTATAGAGACTACCGAGCCCGGGAACAACATTGTAAAGAATGAAATAGCGCCTATAACCAAGCTCCATATGCACTTAGCATCGGTCTTTTTAGGGGGAGTTCCAAAGACCATGGCTGTTTGCTCACGCTGACGAGGGGGAGTTTGAGCAGTTGCCGGTCTTTGCTCAGTGGCAACGGGGCGCTGCTGCACAGTTGCAGCTTGCGATACCGGTTGTTTAATATTAATAGGCTGATTTGTGCCACTATCACCAACCAGCGCTTTAATCTCTTTAATCATTTTTTCAGCAGCGGCAACCTTGTTTTCGTAGGCTGCATAGCGCTGAACATTGGTCAGATAAAAATTAAAATCGTCTTTAAGGGCGCAATTCTCAAGCATAAAGGGCAACACAACCTTGCCCTCGTTGATAGCCAAATCGACCTCTTTGGATACCCATCGTGAGTTTTGAGCCTTAGTTGACAAAATCAAAACAAAAACTTTGGATTTTCTGATTGCCTGGGGGATTTCAACGGCATAGCTAGAGCCACCGGGTATGCATGCAGGTGCCATCCAGCATGAAATGCCGTTGCTCTCGAGCACCGACCTGACCCAGCTCGCCTCTTCTATTTCTTCAGCCTTATAACTGATAAATACGTCTTTCATTTTTATCTCCCCAAATCTTTATAGTTTTAGATTAAAAAAGTTTTAACACAAACATAAAAGCCGTAAGAACAAACAAAAACGCAAAGTTAAACAGCGAGAATTGGCCTATATAATAACCTGTCTTTTTAGGATTATGCTGAACATACTCACGAAAGGTTATAAGACTTGCTAAGGATGAAATGAGGGTGCCAACTCCACCTATATTGACCCCCACAAGCAAATCGGTGTAGTTGCCCGTAAACTGTGAAAGCAATATGCCCGTGGGTACGTTGCTTATAAACTGACAAGAAACGACGCTGACAAGCAGGGTGCTTCGCTCGAGGAGAGATGAAAACATATCTCTGACCACTTCGATTCGAGCCATATTGCCTGCAAAAATAAAGAAAAACACAAAGGTGAGCAAAAGGCCGTAATCGACCATTGCAAGCGCCTTTCGGTCGGCAAACAAAAGCACGGTCGGGATAACTGCCAACCCTATCCAATAATGGATGCCTCTAAAAACAATCAAAATTGACAGCGCAAAAAGAACAAGATACAGCACTGCTTTTTTAGGGTCAAGAACAATTTTTTCGTCTGACAGACTAAGTGGTTCGGGTTTGACAAAAATTATGCAGCATAAGGTTATAAGCACCACCGAAAGAATAAAGGGTAGCGCCATAATGCCTATAAATTCAAGATTCGGGATTTCAAATTTAGAGTATAAATACAGGTTTTGAGGATTTCCAAAAGGTGTGAGCATTCCGCCCAAATTAGCAGCTATATTCTGCATAATAAAGGTGAAAGCCATATACCTCGGTTTGTTGGTTGTAGTGAGCACAAAATAGCCAAGTGGTAAAAAGGTCAGCAGAGCCATATCGTTAGCAATCAGCATTGAGCCGATGAACGTTATGTAAACCAGCGCTAACACGCACATGCGAGCGTTTTTAAAAAACTGCACTACCCTTCTTGCCAGCATATAAAAGAAGTTAATATTTTTTAATGCGCACACAACTGCTAAAACGCAAAACAGACAGGTTAAGGTCTTGTAGTCAAAATAATTTAAATATTCTTTATCAGGTGGGACAATAAAGCTTGTTACAATTGCAGCAACAAGAGCGATACAAACCACTGCATTCTTTTTAACAAATGCAAAAGCCTTGAAGGTGGCTGAGTAGGTCTTTAAAGCACTGTTCATCAATCATTTACCTCTTTGGTGTTTGTAGCATTACGAACTCCGTTTGTGTGGCAATGATTTTGACGACCCTTGCACTACCGGACTTAAAAGGGTGCATTGCTGACCATTAATAGGGTTGACGGCAATTCGTAATAAATAATAGGTGCGGCATTTTTTGCACACCCGAATATTTTAATACAATTGCTTTTAATTTTCAACCTATTTTGTCGGCTTTGACCCGTTGAATATTAATTTTGTTGACATCTTGCTCGGTAGCAATATAGATAAAATTATATAACAACTATATATAAATTAGTATACAATTAAACAAACTGTTTGTCAACAAATTAAAGATACAAAAAAGACAAACACGACCCCAAAACAGCCAAGCCTTTAGGGTCGTTTTTAATTTTAAAGATAAGTAATTTTATTAATAAATTTGATATTTGATTTATTTGCTACCTACTTTGCTGTCTAAGCGCTTGGTCTCTTCGGTTAACAAAGAGTAGTCAACAAGGTCATGATGCATTTTTGCCAAATCGTTGCGACTCGATTTGTCGGTGGAGCCACTAAACACATAGCCCTCAGACCTCATATAAGCATTCCATCTGCGATGCTCAAGCACCTCAATAATATTGCGCTCAGGCTCAGTCAGCTCATCCTCTTTTTTGTTTGCACCGGGGATTTGGCAAACTATTCTTGCTCGCATATGGATTGCAGATGCCATTGAAGAGTTATAGTTGTATTCATAAGTCCAAAACTCATCTTCTTTGCCCCACTTGAGGTGCCTTGCAAGAGCATCATTCTCAAGCTCGGAATCTATAATAACGTCTTCGGTATAGGATGACTCAAGGTCACCGATAAACTCGATATCGTATTCTTGACCTCGGTAGTTTTTGATACCACTGAGCGCCTTCTTTTGCTCTGAGTTGTAAACAATCGCCTGAATAACAGGGCGCAACCCGATACGGGCAAATTGCATTCTCAAATTTATGGCTGTGCTGATATTAATGTCGTCGTCACCGAGGGCAACCAGAACATAGGTTACGCCTGTGATTTTCTTGACCTTGTTGGTGAAATCGACCGTTTTAACATCTAGACCTGAATGGATGGCGATTTTATATTGCGCTTCGCCCTTGATTTCAACTCCGTTATAGTCGGATGACATCAATTCGGGCGCAAGGTTAACAAACTTTGCTTCGGCCAACTCATCCTTATCAAAGGCGTTAATCTCGATTTTGTATCCATCCATCTGGCCATACCAAGAAAGAGCCTTGACCATTTGGGTGCCGTGACGGCCCATGCCGACAACCACGGCAGAGATATTTTTGGCACCGTCATCTGAAGGTAAAGCAGTGTTAAACAAAACCTCGCCACGCTCATAAAGAATGCGATTAATCAGCGAGCGAACCTCATTAATTCTTCTGACCTTAACCTTGCCCTTATCGATGGCAGTTAAAAGAAGCTCACTCTCAATTTTGGTTGAAAAGGCATAGATATGGGTATTATCACGATTTTTATATAATTCGATAAGTTTTAGAGTTTGGTTTAGATTCTCAGTTTCGTTGGCACCGATTGCGAAAAAGAATATGTTTTTGTTATTTGAATGTCTCTTAAAATCGACAGCAAGCAAATCTTTTTTAAAGCAAATTGCCCCTAATTCTTTTGCCTGCTCAACATATTCAAACATGCCCTCTTCTTTTTCTTCAAACACGTCGGTAAATACAATTTTTGCACATTTGTTTTTATTTTTAATATCGCCTGCTAATACAAGCGATTTTTCGTTCAATTCTGAAAACA